>NZ_JBEZCX010000024.1:0-122530 GCF_040647835.1 Micromonospora sp. NPDC049240 | reverse complement strand
GTGTCGCGGAGGTAGAAGGTGGAGTTGCTGGGTCGGTAGACGCCGACGGTGTCGATGCCGTCGCCGTTCCAGTCACCCGAGATCGGCACGTCCTCGGTGCGAGGGCCGGTGGCGTCCCAGAGCGCATCGACGATGATCTGCGCGTCCGACGCCTGGACCTGGTAGCGGTCGGGGTAGGCCGACACCTGCACCGCCTGGCAGACCTCGCCGATCGGGGCGCTGGCCCAACTGCCGTTGGGATACTTCCGCACCATCGCGTCGAGGAAGGCGTTCGTGGCCGAGGCCGGGTTGAGGCGCTCGGCCCGGGTGCCCCACCACTCCTGCTGCTGGAACAGGCCGAGGCTGGTGTGGTCCACCTCCTCACTGATGTTCTGCAGGTGGGTCTCGACGATCACGGTGGTGATCGCGATGACCGCCGCGCGCGAAGCCAACCCCCGGGCCCGCACCGCTTCGACCACCTCCCGCGCGCAGGACACGCGGTACGCCGACATGTAACCCCGCATGTCCGAGTTCAGCCGTGAGTTCAGTTGGGTGGCGAGCGTCCCGTCGCTCGCGGTGGGACCGGCGGGATCGCACGCGGCCGTCTGGTACTGGGCGGTCAGCGGGGCGAGGGCCGGCGGCAGGTCCGGTCCCGACTCCGCGCCCAGGGCGGGTGCGGCACCCAGCAGCGCGGATGTGGTCAGGGCGGCCGTGACGCAGAGGGCGGCTGCCGTGGAGGAGGGGTTCTTCACCAGTGATGATCCAATCGCCGAGGGGTCCGATGACCTGCCCGGTTCTTGGACCGGGCGGTTGCTCAGAGACTCGCGGAGCCTGCTGACGGCAGGCTGACGCGACGCTTCCAGGACCCATCCCGTACTCGGTGGGCACCGCGACGCGAGGCGGTGGAGGGTGCGCGGCCGGCCCTGATCGGCCAGGATGACCTGCGGGAGGCCGTCGCCGGGCTGCGCCGCGGCTGAGGCCGGCCGACCTGGGAGGAGTCCACGGTGTCGTCGTCCGACCTGCTGTTGTCCCGCCGTGACGTGGCGTTCCTGCTGCACGACTGGCTGGACGTGACCCGGCTCACCGAGCGGCCCCGCTACGCCGAGCACTCCCGGGAGACGTTCGATGCGGTGCTCGACCTCGCCGCGCGGGTCGCCGCCGAACGGTTCGCCCCGCACAACCGCGCCGCCGACACCGCCGAACCCACCGTCGAGGGTGGGCACGTGCGCACCATTCCGCAGGTCAAGGCCGCGCTGGACGCGTTCGCCGAGACCGGGCTGTTCGCCGCCACCCTGGACGAGTCGGTGGGCGGCATGCAGCTCCCGCACGCGGTGGCCGCCGCCGCGTTCGCATGGTTCCAGGCCGCCAACGTGGGCACCTCGGCGTACCCGTTCCTCACGCTCGGCAATGCCAACCTGCTGCTCGCCCACGCCAGTCCGGAACAGGTCGACACCTGGGTCCGGCCGATGGTGGAGGGCCGGTTCTTCGGCACCATGTGCCTGTCCGAGCCGCAGGCCGGCAGCTCGCTGGCCGACCTCACCACCCGCGCCGAGCCGCAGGACGACGGGACCTACCGGCTCACCGGCACCAAGATGTGGATCTCCGCCGGGGACCACGAACTCGCCGAGAACATCGTCCACCTGGTGCTCGCCCGCATTCCCGGCGGGCCGCCCGGCGTGAAGGGCCTGTCGCTGTTCATCGTGCCGAAGGTGCTGCTCGACGACGACGGCTCGCTCGGCCCGCGCAACGACGTGGTGCTGGTGGGGCTCAACCACAAGCTCGGCTACCGGGGCACCACCAACACGCTGCTCAACTTCGGTGAGGGCGTGCACCGCCCGTACGGGCGGGCCGGGGCGGTCGGCTACCTGGTCGGGCAGCCGCACCGAGGGCTGGCGCTGATGTTCCACATGATGAACGAGGCACGCATCGGCATCGGGGCCGGCGCCACCGCGCTCGGCTACACCGGCTACCTGAAGTCCGTCGCGTACGCCCGGCAACGGCCGCAGGGCCGGCCGGTCGCCGACAAGGACCCCACCGCGCCGCAGGTGCCGATCGTCGCCCACCCCGACGTACGCCGGATGCTGCTGGCCCAGAAGAGCTACGTGGAGGGCGCGCTGGCGCTGGTCCTCTACTGCGGGCGGCTGCTCGACGAGGAGAAGACCGCGCCCGACGGGGCGGACCGGGAGCGGGCGCACCTGCTGCTGGAACTGCTCACCCCGATCGCCAAGAGCTGGCCGTCCCAGTGGTGCCTGGCCGCCAACGACCTGGCCATCCAGGTGCACGGCGGGTACGGCTACACCCGCGACTACGACGTCGAGCAGCACTGGCGGGACAACCGGCTCAACGCCATCCACGAGGGCACCCACGGCATCCAGGCGCTCGACCTGCTCGGCCGCAAGGTCACCATGCGCGACGGCGCGGCGCTGGAACTGCTGCTGGAGACCATGCGCGCCACGGTGAACCGGGCCTGGAAGGCGGACGGGCCGGCCGCCGACATGGCCGGGCGGCTCGGGGCGGCGGTGGACCGGATCGCGGTGGTGACCCGGCGGCTGTGGGCCACGGGCGACCCGGAGCTGGCGCTGGCCAACGCCTCGGTCTATCTGGAGGCGGTCGGGCACGTGGTGATCGCCTGGATGTGGCTGGAGCAGGTGCTGGCGGTGGAGGCGCTGGGGTCGCCGGAGGGGGAGTTCTTCGCCGGGAAGCGGGCGGCGGCGCGGTACTTCTACCGGTGGGAGCTGCCGAAGGTGGTCGCCCAGTTCGACCTGCTGGAGAGCCTGGACCGCACCACGCTGGACATGCGGGAGAGCTGGTTCTGACTCGCAGGTGGGCATGGTGCCGGTCCGGACGCCCCCATTCCGGTGTCACGTTGTGTGACGTTCCCCCGAGGACTTGGGGTGGAGAGCGATATACCTTCCTGTCATATTTATGACTTGGTGTCATATCGCTCGCAAGGAGAGTCGTCCCCCGCCCGGTCGCGGCATCATCAGTCGATCGGGAGGCGATAGACGAGGTCGTAACGGCCGCCGGGCAGCACGATGTCGGCCGTCTCCACCGGCCTCCCCCCTGCCGTGTAGGTCCGCTCGATAGTGTGCACGAAGGTCCGAGCCGGCAGGTTGAGGGCCTCGACCTCGTCGGCCGTCGCCGCTCGCAGGCTCACCCGCTCCACCACCTCGTTCACGCGGACGCCGATCGCGTCCATGCGGGCGACCACGCCCAGCGCGCTGCCTTCCTCCGGCCACTCCACCGGAGTGCCCCCGGTGAGGGCAAGCGGCTCGTACGAGGTGGAGAGCTGGATCGGTTCGCCGTCGGCCAGGAAGCGGTATGCCGTACGCATCACCGAGGCACCCGATTCCAAGCCGAGCCGCGCGGCGATCTTCTCGTCGGCCCGGGCGTGTCGACTTTCGTGTTCCCAGGTGCCCTGTTGACCGGCGCGGGCAGCGTCGCGGGCGAACGGTGAGGTCGGGCCGTCGCCGGTGCGGAGGTTCCGGGTCTGTGCGTGGCGGACCAGCCGCGTGGTGTCCCTGACGTACACACCGGATCCGGCTCGGCCTTCCACGATGCCCTCACCCTTGAGCACGGCGATGGCCCACTTGGCGACGGTGCGGCTCACGTCGTACTGGCGCATGAGCCCGGACTCCGACGGCAACTTGGCTCCGGCGGGTAGTTCTCCCGACACGATGGCGGCGCGTAGGTCGGCGGCGATCGTCAGATAGGCGGGTGACGTCGGCATGGCGGCGGTACCTCCGGTCAGCCCGCCCAGTCGATCACAGAGAACCTGGTGTGCCAAGTTGCGTGGCGTGCTTGTCGCCGCAAAGCTAGTGTACTAGCTTTGCCATTAGCGACCCGTTACCGTTCGGCTCCGGTCAGCAACCAGGCGGACGGTAGCGGGACGTCTCCCTCCCCCTGTGGCGGCACCTGCCTGGGTTCCGCCTTCCCGAACGCCGATGGAGGCGCGGTGGAGACGAACATCTTCGGCCTACTTCGCAGACTGCTGCGTCGGGATGGGCCGGACGTGCGCGGTATCGGCACGACCATTCAGGAACGCGAGCAAGCGGCGGCTCATCGCCGTCTGCTGGATCAGGCCGGGCGATTGTCGAGAGGACCGTTCCCGGACGAGTCGGACCCGGTCGACCTGCCGGGGGAACGGTCGTGACCGGCGGGGGGCCGACTGGAATACCTCGTCGACGCGATGCCGGCGGCGTGCCGGGCGCGGTTGACTCCGTACCCTCGATGGAAGGTGGCATGAGGAATTGGCCGGCGCTTGCCGGTGTGGGAGCGACCGCGCATGGGCCGGTGCTGCCGGCTTGGACGTGCGGTGGGTGCGACGCGCCGTGGCCGTGCGCGGAGCGGCGGCGGGAGCTACGGGCTGAGTACGAGGGCGCGTCGGTCTCGCTGGCGATGTACCTGGGGGCGCAGTTGGTGCGCGCGACAGCGGATCTGGGTTGGGCGCCGGCGGGGGCGTCGCACCGGCGGTTCCTGGGGTGGCTGCGGTGAGCGTGTTGCGTGCGGGGGACGAGAAGTTCCACTACAGCGATGGTCGCACCGGTGGATCCCGCCGGATCCGGACTACGACCAGGCGGTGTGGGACGAGCAGGTGCGGCAGCACAAGCTGGGGCGCTTGCGCAACGAACGGCCCAGGGTGGGCGGGAGGAGGCCGGCACCATGGCCCAGAAAGTGATGGTCACCAAGGTGCTCTGCTACGTGGTGCGGGACGGGCGACTACTCGTCTTCCGGCACGTCGACTTCAGCTACGAGGAGGTGGGCATCCAGGTGCCGGGCGGCAGCGTCCGCGCGGGGGAGGACCCGGCGGACGCCGCGCTCCGGGAGGCGCGCGAGGAGACCGGACTGCGGGACTTCACCGTCGTGCGCGAGCTGGGGATGATCGAGTACGACATCAGCCCGCTTCGCTTCGAGATCCAGCGTCGGCACGTCTTCGAGCTGGCGCTGCACGAGGCGACGCCCGAGCGGTGGGCGAGCCGGGAGGACCACGACGGCGAGCGGGAGCCCACCCGGTTCGAGTGCTTCTGGATTCCGCTGCGGGCGGCGCACGTCCTGCAGTCCGGCCAGGGTGCCCTCGTCGGCCGGTTGTTCGACTGACCGTCAGTCGTGCGGCATACCCGCCAGCGGCTTGCCGTCGAGGAAGTCCGCCAGGATCTCGGTGAACCGCGCCGGCTGTTCCTCGGCCGGGTAGTGGCCGCAGTCGTCGAGGACCATGCCGGTGACGTCGTCGGCCGCCAGCCGCATCGTCTGGGCGGCACCCGCGCCGCTCCACAACGCGCCGCCGACGGCAAGCACCGGCAGCGTCAGCCGGGTCCTGCTGCGCCGCTCGTTCTGCGCGATCGTCTCGTCCAGCGCCCGGTAGTACGCGAAGCTCGCCCCCAGCGCGCGCGGATCCGCGGTGATCGCGTCGACGTAGACGTCGACGGCGTACGCGGGGATCGTGGTCGGGGTGGCGGCCTTGGTGGCGAACTGCCAGCCGAAGAAGAGCCGCTCCCGTCCCCGGACGAGTTCCTCGTTGAGGTCGGTGAGCCGGTTGAAGCCGAACTGCCAGAGCTTCTGGTTGACCGCGGCCGGGCTGAAGGCCGGTGGGGACGGCACGACGCCGGGGATCACGGCTTCGACGACGGCGAGTCGGCCCACCCGCTCGGGGTGGTCGGCCGCGAGGGCGTACGCGGTCCACGTGCCGATGTCGTGGCCGACCACGTCGAAGCGGTCGTGCCCGAGCGCGGTCATCAGCGCGACCAGGTCGGCGGCCAGCGTGCCGGCGTCGTAGCCGTCGTCGGGCTTGTCGGAGAGCCCGGCCCCGCGCGAGTCGACGGCGACGACGGTGTGGGTGCGGGCGAGCGCGGGCATCACCTTCCGCCACGCGTACCAGGTCTGGGGCCATCCGCCGACCAGCAGCAGCGGCGGGCCGTCCCCGCCGGTGACGGCGTGCAGCCGTAGCCCGGTCAGTTCCACGAGCCGGCTGGTGAACACGTCGGTGAACCCGTCGGGCAGCCGCAGCGCGTGCAGGCTGGTCGCGCGGTCGGTCGTCGCCATCCTGGAATGATCGGTCCAACTTGTCATGGCGAGAACCATACGCATGTTGAAACGATCGGTGCAAGATGGGGTAGGCTGAGAACATGGCCGGCCGCAAGCAGTTCGACGTGGACGAGGCGCTACGGCGTGCGATGCACGTCTTCTGGCGCTGGGGCTATGCGGAGACCTCGATCGACCGCCTGACCGAGGGCACCGGCCTGGGCCGCAGTTCGCTCTACGGCACCTTCGGCGACAAGAGCACCCTGTTCCGGAAAAGCCTGCACCGGTACGCGCAGACCTACCACCCGCGGTACGAGCAGGCGCTTGCCGGCCCCCACCCGGCCCCGAACGCGGTCGTGGCCGCCTACCTCCAGATCACTCTGAACCGCATCGCCGACCCGGCCGTCCCGGACGGCTGCCTGCTCACCATGTCGGCGGCGCAGTTCCCGGCCCTCGACGCTGAGGGGCAGGCAACGGTCCGCGCCATGATCGACAGTCTGCGGGCGATGCTGGAGCAGTCGTTGCGGGCGGCCGGCGCCGATGAGCACACCGCGGCGGAGTTGGCGTTGTGCACGCTGGCGACGAACAAGTCCCTGGCGGTGCTGAGCCGCGCCGGCTTCTCGGGCGAGGACCTGGCCACCGTCGCCGCAGCCGCCGCCCGCATCCCGGAGAGATAGGGGTACCCGGACCCCGGAAACGCGGCGCGGCGCGGGTAGAAGACGCGGAGCGCGGGGTACTGCCGACGCATGGCTGAACTTCCCACGCACATCCTGACCGACGCGGGTTTCACGACCGACGAGGCGGACGCCATCGTCAAGGCCCTGGTGGCAGGCGACAACCTACACGGCGACACGAACGCTGACGAGCCGATCAACATCGACGACCTTCCGCCGGAGAAGAAGGAGGCACTCGACCGGTTCAACCTGGCGGTCGCCGCCGACGCCTGAGCCCGTTGTTCCTGCCCCCAGCCAGTGACCGGGTGCCGTCCGTGGTCGGATGGCGCCCCGGCGGCCTCAGTGCGGCACCCGCGTTCCGGGTTCGCCCGGGGAGTGGGCGATCTCGACGAGGTTCCCGTCCGGGTCCCGGACGTAGACGCTGGTCATGGCGCCCAGGGCGCCGTCCCGGGCGACCGGCCCGGCCACCACGGTGACTCCGGCGCGACGCAGGTCGTCGAGCACCGCGTCGATCGGCTCGGCGCTGACGAGGCAGAGGTCGCCGGCGCCCGGCGTCGGCGCTGCCGCCCGGGGGTCGACGGGATGGTCCACCCGGTGCAGATTGATCATCTGGTGGCCTGCGTGCAGCGCGGCCCGGTCGTCGCGCCGGACGACCCGCAGGCCCAGCACTCCGCCGTAGAAGGCGGTGCTGCGGTCGATCGAGTCGACCGTGAGGACGAGGTGGTCCAGCCTCAGAAGCTCCACGTCATCCACGGTAGCCAGTCGCCGTCCCGCTGGTGCGGACTCGACGGATACCCGGTCGGCCCTGGCCGACGCAGGTCGAGGCTGTGGAGCATGGAGTTTCTGTGCTGCCGTCGCGACCGCTCCGGCTCCGCGACCCTTCGGGACGAGTTGGGGAGGAGCACTGGTCCTACATGGACCGTTACGCGGGCGTCCGGCCAACGCGGCGGGTCGGGTCGGGCGTGCCCTGAATGATGCGGTCCAGGATGGCGCGTGCCGTCGTGAGCTTCTCGATGGACCCGGTGAGGCGGTGGCGTTCCTCGGCCAGGGCGTCGAGAAGCTCGGGGCAGGTGGGCGCCAGCACGGTGCGATCGTCGGGGATGCAGGGCAGGATCTCGGCGATCGCGGCGGTGCCCAGGCCGGCGGAGAGCAGCAGTTGGATGTGCCCCACGACGCGTACGGCCTGTTCGTCGTAGTCCCGGTACCCGCTTGCGTGTCGGGCGGGCCGCAGCAGCCCCTGTTCCTCGTAGTAGCGCAGGGCGCGGGGGGTGGTGCCGGTCTGCCGGGCCAGTTCACTGATCCGCATGCCCGGAGCCAAACAGGACTTGACCTTCACGTCAACGTGAAGGTTTACCGTCGCTGCTGTGACAGACCATGACATCCCCGTTGACCAGCAGTCCGCCGTCGCCGTCCTGGGCCTCGGCCCGATGGGCAGGGCATTCGCCACCGCCGCGCTCGCTGCCGGGCACCCGACGGTGGTGTGGAACCGTACGCCGGGCCGGGCCGACCCGCTCGTGGCGCGGGGAGCCGTGCTCGCGCCGACGGTGGGCGACGCGGTACGGGCGGCCCCGGTCACGATCGCCTGCATGATCGACTATGCCGCGGTCCGCGCGAGCACGACCGACCTCACCGACCGGCCCGGGGGCACGCTGGTCAACCTGAGCAGCGGACACGCCGCAGAAGCCCGCGCCATGGCGGACCTCGCCGCACGGCGCGGCATCGACTACCTGGACGGTGCCATTCTGACCCCGGCACCCACGATCGGCACACCCGCCGCGATGATCCTCTACAGTGGCCCGCACGCGCTCTACCAGCGGCATCGAACCCTGCTGGATGCGTTCGGTGGAACCGGCATCCACCTCGGCGACGACGTCGGCGGCGCGGCGGCGTACGAGACGGCGCTGCTCGACCTGTTCGCGATGTCCGTCGCTGGGCTCGCGCACGCCTTCGCCCTGGCCGTCGCCGAGGGGATCGCGCCGGCCGCGTTCGCCCGCTTCGCCAAGGGGATCGGCGGCCTGCTGCCCGATCTCACCGACCGGTTCGCCGCTCAGCTTGCCGCCGGCCAGTTTCCGGCCGAGGTCTCCAGTATCGCGTCGGCGGCCTCCGCGCTGTCGCACGTGCGGGCCGCCGCCGCCGTGCACGGAATCGACGCCGCCCCGCTGGAGGCCGTCCACCACATCATCGACCGGGCGGTCGCGGCCGGCCACGGCGGCGACAGCTACGCCCGGCTCGCCCAGCAGCTCGCCGGAGCCGGAGCCACGCGGTCGGGCTGACGCGTCACGCCGCCATGTCGCCACGCCTTCCGCTGTTTCCTCTTTCCTCGTCCTCGACGCCTGCTGACCGCCGGATCACCCGACGGCCGGCGGCTTGGCCCTCTGTGGATAGGGCGTCTCGTGGCGGGCCAGCATGGCGACGAACTCGCGGATCTTCCGCTCCCGGGTCTCGGCCCGTTTGACCGCGTTCAGCCGGTGGATGAGCGCGAACCGGTTGGTGCTGGTGAGGACGTCGAACATGGCCTGGGCAGCCGGGTCGGTGGCGACGGCGGCGAGCAGGTCGGCCGGCACCTCGGCCTCCGAGGGTGGGGCGTAGGCGGCGGCCCAGCGCCCGTCCGCCTGCGCGGCCTCCACCACCGCCCGGCCCGACGGTCGCATCCGCCCCGCCGCCTCCAGCCGGGCCACGTGCTCGACGTTGCGTCGGGACCAGGAACTGCGGGGCCGGCGCGGGGTGAACCGGATCCAGGAGCTCTCCTGGTCGCGCTTGCGGGCCTGCCCGTCGATCCAGCCGAAGCACAGCGCCTCGTCGACCGCCTGCTGCCAGGTCAGCGTGGTGACCGTGCCGCCCTTGCGGGTCAGGGCGAGCCAGACACCGGGTGAGGTGGCATGGTGGGCCGACAACCACGCCCGCAGCGCCTCGGCGTCCGCGACGACCAACTCTTCCAGCTCGATGCCCGGCATGACGGAAGGCTAACCCCTCGGTATGACACACGAGATCACCGCCGACCTGGTCCGGGAACTGCTCCGCGACCAGCATCCGGATCTCGCCGATCGACCGCTCCGGCTCGGTGCGCGGGGATGGGACAACCAGTTGTGGCGGCTCGGTGACGACCTGGCCGTCCGGGCGATCGAGGCGGCCACCGCTCTGGCCGGCTTCCTGTCCGCCCTGCACCACCCCGCCCCGGGCGACGCGCCCACCAACCCGTACCGGGGTGGGCCGCTGACCGGCCAGGCGGACGGGTTCGCCGAGGCGCTGGCCGCCGCCACCGCACGAGGGCTGGTCGACGACCCGGCCGCCGTCCGCGCCGTCTGGGACGACGCGGTCACCGCACCGGCGTGGACCGGCCCGACGCTGTGGCTGCACGCCGACCTGCACCCCGCCAACGTGCTCACCGCCGACGGCGCGCTCTGCGGCGTCATCGACTTCGGTGATCTCTGCGTGGGCGATCCGGCGTACGACCTGGCCGCCGGGTGGCTCCTGCTGCCGGACGAGGCCGTGCACCAGTTCCACTCGGCCTACCGGCCGGCCCCGGACGCGGCCACCGTACGCCGGGCCCGTGGGTGGGCGGCGGCACGGGCCCTCGGCGGCATCCTCATCGGTGACAACGGCGTCCACGGTCGTCCGGGCGGCAAGACCACCTGGGGTCCGCCCGCGCACGCCGCGCTGCGCCGCTTGACCGCCCCGGGACCGGCCTGACCTCGCGGTGGCCGGCCGGGCAACCGTCCCGCGGGCCACGTCGGGGCGGGAACGCCGAACTCCCGCCGGGTCGGCGCCGACGTCCCAGCGCGGCCCGGGCCGTAGGGTCGGCGCATGACGACCGAACAGGTCCGCCGGGCGTACGCGGCCATCGCGGACCGCTACATCGCGTTGTTCGGCACGAGTGGCCAGGTGCACGCCGACGACCTCGCGTTCCTCCGGCGGCACCTGACCGGCCGGTCCGGCCCGGTGCTCGACCTGGGGTGCGGGCCCGGCCACCTCACCGACTTCCTCCGCGCCCACGGCGCCGACGCGACCGGGGTCGACATCGTCGGCGAGTTCATCGCCCACGCGCGGGCCGCCCATCCGACCGGTCGTTACCTGCTCGGGTCGATGGCGGATCTTCCGGTCGCCGACCGGCGGGTCGACGGCATCCTGGCCTGGGGTTCGGTGATTCACCTGCCCCCGCCCGACCTGGACCGGGTGCTCGCCGAATTCCGCCGGGTGGCCACGCCGGGCGCGACCGTGGTGCTCGGGATCTTCGTCGGCGACGAGGTAACGGCGTTCGACCACAAGGTCGTCACCGCCTACCGCTGGCCGGTCGACGCGTTCGCCGAGCGGCTGGCCCGGGCCGGCTTCACCGAGGTGGAGCGCCTGCACCGGCCCGGTGACGCCGACCGCCGGCCGCACGCCGCCGTCGCGGCGGTCGCCGCCGGGTGAGTCGGCCGCTGCCGGGTGAGTCCGCCGCCCGTCCACCCCGCCGTCAGGACGCCGGCTCGTGCCTCCGGAGCGCCGCCGACGCCGTCGCCCGTACGGTCGGGTCGGAGTCCGCGCTCAGGTGGGCGAGTAACGGCCGGGCCGGTGGCCAGCGTGGCAGCGCGGCGGCGAGGACGCCGGCGACGGCCGCCCGCACCCACCAGTCCGGATCGTCGACGCGGGACCGCAGCGCGTCCGGTGGCACGCCGAGCAGGCCGAGGCCGCGCACCGCCCCGGCGCGTACCGAGGACTCGTGATCGTCGAGGAGCACGCCCAGCGCGGCTGACGCCACCGGGACGCGGTCGGAGTTCGCGGCGCGGCGGCCGATCGCCTCGCCCAGCACGGTACGGACCGGCCAGGCCGGGTCCGACGTCAACTCGACCAGATGGTCCACCACCGCCGGCGGGGCGGACCAGGCCAGCAGCAGCACGGCCTGATCACGGACCCACGCGTCCGGGTCCCGCAGCGCGGTGACGACCAGCGCGTACGCCCTCGGGTCGAGATGCACCGCCGGCAGCGCGCCGAGCGCGGTCCGCCGGATCTCCGGGTCGGGGTCGGCCGCCGCCGCGCGCAGCCGCTCCAGGTCCGGCGCCTCGAACATGTGCCCGAGCGTCTCCAACGCGGCCCGCCGCAGGTGTGGGTCCCGGTCGTCGAGCAGCGGCAGGACGACGGCCCGGCAGGCGGGCGGGTCCGCGCGGGTGGCCAGGCCCACCGCCATCCCCAACTGTTCGCCGTCGTCGTCACCGTCGCGCAGCGCGTCGGCGTAGAGCCGCAGCAACCGGGGGAGCACGTCGGCGCCGCACAGCCGGGCCAGCAGGTGGGCCATCAGATTCCGGCCGTGCCCGTTGCGCTCGCGCACGTAGCGTTCCAGCTCGGTCCGGGCCGACGCCGCGGTGGCAGGGTCGCCCGCCGCGGCCAGCTCCCGCAGGAGCGGCCACGGATCGTCGTCCCGGCTGCCGTCGGGGTCGCCCGGGTCGTCGTCGGCGATGCGGAGCAGATCGGCCAGCGTCACGCTCACCTCCGTCGGCGCGGGCCGGGCGGTCAGGACGCCTGGCGGACGGGCGGGTCGGCGAGCCAGGTGTCGGCCAGGTCGGCGAGCGGGACGTCGAGGGCCTGACTGAGGCAGACCACGGTGCCGAACGCCGGCGCGGGCAGCCGGCCCGCCTCGATCTTGCGGAGCGTCTCCGGGGAGATGCCGGCCGCCAGGGCCACCTCGCCGAGGCTGCGGCCGGCTCGCGCGGATCGCAGGGCGACGCCGAGGCGTCGGCCGGCGGCGATCTGTTCGGCGGTGAGTGGCTGGCGAACCATGGCAGCAGGATATCCCCTCGGGACGCCCGTAGCGGGCGTGGTATAAAAATACCGGACCGGGAGAGGGAGGCTGTCGTGATCGAGCTCAAGTCCGCCGAGGAGATCGGCCGGATGGCGGTGACCGGCCAGTTCGTCGGTGAACTGCTCGCCGAGCTGAAGGGCGTCGCCGCGGTCGGCGTCAACCTGATGGACATCGAGCACCACGCCCGCCGCCGGATCGCCGAGCGCGGCGCCGAGTCCTGCTACTGGGACTACGCTCCGTCGTTCGGCCGGGGCCCGTTCCGCAACGTGCTGTGCCTGTCGGTCAACGACGCGGTGCTGCACGGCCTGCCGCACGACTACGTGCTGCGCGACGGCGACCTGCTCAGCATCGACATGGCGGTCGGCATCGACGGCTGGGTCGCCGACTCCGCGCTCTCGTTCGTCGTCGGCACCCCCGACCCGGCCGACCTGAAGCTGATCGAGGCCACCGAGGTCGCGCTGGAGGCCGGCATCGCCGCCGCCCGGCCCGGCGGTCGCCTCGGCGACGTCTCCGCCGCGATCGGCGAGGTCGCCCACGCCTACGGCTACGGCGTCAACGGCGAGTTCGGCGGCCACGGCATCGGCCGCACCATGCACGAGGCCCCGCACGTGGCCAACAGCGGTCGCGCCCGCCGCGGCATGAAGCTCACCCCCGGCCTCACCATCGCCATCGAACCCTGGCTGTGCCGCACCACCGACAAGATCAGGGTCGACGACGACGGCTGGACGATCCGCTCCGCCGACGGCTCCCGCACCGCCCACTCGGAACACACCGTCGCCGTCACCGACTCCGGCCCGCAGGTCCTCACCCGCCGTCCCACCGACGCCGCCACGCCGGGCGACCCCACCCGGAAGCCCGCCGCCGCCTCCTGAGCCGGGCCCGGACGGAAGTCCCGCCCGGCAGCAGCAGCGGGGTGCCGAGCAGCAGCACGCCGGAGACGGTGATCGCGGCGAGCGGGCCGGTGAGCGAGGCGAGGCCGCCCCAGACCGCCGTCAGCGTGGCCGACGTGAGCCGGCTGCCGACGCTCCACGCGCCGAGCACCCGGGCCGCGTGGTCGGTGGGGGTCCGCCGCAGCCGCTCGGTGGCGTAGATCGGGTTGAACACGCCCATCGCCACGATCAGCAGGCCCTCGACCACGATCACGGTGACGAGCCCGCCGACGCCGGGGCGGACGAACGCCAGCCCGAGCGGGAAGACCGACCGCAGCCAACCGCTGGCGGTCAGCACCCGCTGCCCGCCGTACCGTCGCACCAGGCGGGCGGAGAGGCGCGCGCCCACGAAGCCGCCCAGCGCCGGCACGCCGAACGCGAGACCGTACTGCCAGGCCGGGAACGCGTACGCACCGAGCAGGAGCACGGCCAGCAACGGGACGGTGGCCGTGATCAGGCCGCCGACCAGCACCGAGTTGAGGAACAGCCGCCGCAGGACCGGATCGTGGCGGATGAACCGCCAGCCGCCGAGCAGATCCGCGCCGCGAGGCGTCGCCGCCCGGGCCGTCGCCACGTCGCCGCCCCGGATCTGGTGGACCGCGAGCGCCGACAACAGGTAGCTCAGCGCGTCGGCGGCGACGGTGACGACCGGGCCGAGCAACGCGGCCAGCGCGCCGCCCAGCGGCGGGCCGGCCGCCGTCGCCACCCAGGCCGTGCCCTCCAGGCGACCGTTCGCGACCAGCAGCCGGTCGGCGGGCACGAGATGCTTCAGGTACGCGCCGGACGCGGCCGTGAACGCGATCCCCGCGCTCCCGCAGACCACCGCGACGACCAGCAGGTGGCCGAAGGTCAACACCCCGAGCACGTACGCGACCGGCACGCTCGCCATCGCGGCGAACCGGACCAGATCCGTCCCGATCATGACCGGGCGCTTCGGCCGGTGCTCCACCCACGGCCCGAGCGGAAACGCCACCACCGCCGCGACCGCGAGCCCGGCCGCCTCCAGCAGCGACACCGCGAACGCCGACGAGTGCAGCTCCCGCACCGCGAGCAGCGGGAACGCGCCGAACGCGAGCCACGTGCCGTACGTGCTGACCGCGTACGCCGACCACAGCCGGTTGAAGTCCGAATCCCGTGCCACCGTCGCATCAGACCGGCCGTCGGCGCGCGTGATCAAACAACCGCGTCCGGGCGAGCCACAACCAGCGGTTGGACGGCCATAGGCTGAGCCGGTGGACTCCGAGGCAGTGCGATCGTTCGTCCGGGCCGCCGACGTCGGGCAGTTCCAACACGCCGCCGACGAGCTGGGCGTCACCCAGCAGGCCGTCTCCAAACGGGTCGCCGCGCTGGAACGTGAGCTGGCGGTCCGCCTGTTCACCCGGACCGCCCGCGGCGTCGACCTGACCCCCGACGGCCGGGCATTCCTCCCGCACGCCCGCGGCATCGTGGCGAACGTCGACCGGGCCGTCGCCGCGCTCCGGCCCGGTTCCCGGGCCCTCCGGATCGACGTGCTCGGCCTGCGCAGCGCACAGGCCGTCGTCCTGCACGACTACTGGCGCGCCCACCCCGGCACCCGCCTGGACGTGGTCACGCTCCGGGTCGACGACCCGCACCGGGTGGCCGCCGCCGTCCGGGCCGGCGACCTGGACGCCGCGTTCCGCTCCGTCACCGACCCGGCCACGTTGCCGCCCGACGTCCGGATGGTCCACGCGTTCGACTCGCCGCTGGAACTGCTCGTCGGTCCCCGGCACCCACTCGCCGCCGCCCGCACCCTCACCCCGGCCCACCTGCGCGGGCTGCGCATCTGGGTGCCCGGCATCGTGGCGCACAGCGAATGGTCGGAGTTCTACGACCAGCTCGCCACCGCCTTCGACCTCCGCATCGACGCGGCCGGCCCGAACTTCGGCGACGAGGTGCTCCTCGACACGCTTGCCGACGCCGCCGACGTGGCCACAGTGGTCGGCGCGCGCGACAGGTACCTGTGGCCGGCGAGCCACGACCTGCGCCGCATCCCGATCCGGAACCCGACGCTCGCGTACCCGATCTCGCTGATGCTGCCCACGGCGAACCCGCACCCGGGTCTCCGGGCGATCGTCGACCACCTCGCGGCCCTGACCCCGCCGCCCGACCCGGTGTGGCGACCGTCCTGGGCCGCCGTCACCCCGGCGGCGGGCCGACGCTGACCCGGCCCCGGCTTGCGCCGGTTACCCTGCGGCCCGTGGACGTCTCCGACTGGCTCGCCGACACCCGCGTCTCCTACGACACGGTGGCGGTCAGCTACGCCGACCTGCTGCGGGACGCGCTCGCCGAGGAACCGTTCCAGCGGGGCATCCTGGCGCTCTTCACGGAGCTGGTGCGGGCCCGGGGCAGCGGACCGGTCGCCGACGTCGGCTGCGGCCCCGGCCGGATCACCGGCCATCTGCACGGGCTGGGCCTGGACGCGTTCGGCGTCGACCTGTCACCGGGCATGATCGAGGTGGCCCGGCGGGAGCACCCCGGGCTGCGCTTCGAGGTGGGTTCCATGACCCGCCTCGACCTCGCCGACGAGTGCCTGACCGGGCTGCTCGCCTGGTTCTCGCTGATCCACGTCCCCGACGACGAGGTGCCCACGGTCCTCGGCGAGTTCCGCCGCGTGCTGCGGCCCGGCGGCGTCGTGCTGCTCGGGTTCCACGCCGGCGACGGCAGCCGGCTCAAGACCGAGGGCTACGGCGGTCTCCCGATGCGCGTCCACGTGCACCGCCGCCCACCGCAGCGGATCGCGGCCTGGCTGGACGCCGCCGGCTTCACCGTCGAGGCGGAGCTGACGCACCGTCCGGCCCCGGGTGTCGAGGGCGGGTTCGTCTTCGCCCACCCGTGACGGCGGTACCGTGCCCTGGTGCCTGCCACCTCGGTGACGTCGTCCGCCGTCACGTCCGCGTTCGACTACTACCTGCTCTGCCCGGCCGGTGCGCCGGTCGCGCCGCTCGGGCTGCTGGTCGAGGAGTTCGTGCTCGCCGACGACCTCTCGGCGACGCGCCTGCGGACCGCCGGTTGGACCCCGGCGGACGGCGGGTGGTGGAGTTCCGCCGCGTTCGCCCGCGCGGTCCGCGCGGACCCCGCCGTCCGGGCCCGGCTGCGGGCGGTCACCCGGGCCGACGCCGAGGAGGCGTACCTCCGGTCGGGCGGCGGGACGCTGCCGGACGAGGACGTGCTGCGCGGTCACTTCCGGGAGGACGTGCCGCTGGCGACCGTGGCGCCGCTGCGGCTCGGCGGCGGACCGCCGGTGTGGCGGGTGCTGTTCGCCGGTGACCTCGACAACGGGCGGCTGGCCGGCCTCGGGGCGGCCCTGCGGCTGTCGGCCGGCACCGGCCCGGGGGTCGCCGGCACCGGGCGACTGCGCGTCGACGACACCACCTTCCGCTGGGACCTGCGCCGCGTCGGCGGCGGGGTGGCGTGGTGCCTGGACGTGACCGCCGAGCCGGCGCACCGGGACGCGCTGCGTCCGCTGCTCCGCCGGCTCACCGACGTGGTCCGCCGGCACGGCCTGGTGCCGGCGACGATCGAGTGCTTCGCCTGACGACAGACACCATCGCTACCGTCAGTCGGTGAACTCGACCCCGGCGAGCGCGGCCGAGCGGTGCGCGGCGAGGCGTTCGGCCTGCTCGACGACCGCCCGGCGCCGGCTGTCGGGAAGCTTCTGCCACGGCTGCACGGCGACCGTCAGTTTCGCGCCGGACTTGCGGGGCCGCCAGGTGCCGACCAGGTCGCCGTCCACCAGGACCGCGCCGGGACGGCCCAGCACCGGCCACAACTCCTTGGCCCGGGCCGGGTCCGGCACCAGCGTCGCCCGGTCCTTCGCCTGGAGGAACAGGTCGTACGGGCCGAGCAGCCGGGTCACCGTGCCCCCGGCCGTCGCCGTCGCCGTCTCGTCCTCGGCCAGGAGCCAGCGCGTCTCGCCGTCGACCGGCACCTCCACCACGTCCTGCGGCCAGCGCGCCCGCACGTCCTTGACCGGGGCGTCGAGGTAGTCGGCCACGTGCTTCGGGGTGGCCGGGCCGAGCAGCCGCAGGTAGGCGCGGACCAGGTCGAACCGGTCACCGGGGTCCGCCGCCCGGCGGAACGCCGGGATGCGGCGCAGCACCGGCGGTGACGTGCCGGGCGTCAGCTCCAGCCCGGCGCGCACGGCGGCCAGCCGGAACGGCATCTCGAAGAGGTGGGTGGCCTGGCACGGCCGGCAGAACCGCAGGTAGGGCTCGGGGAGCAGCGCGGCGAGGCGGGCCGAAACGTCGCCCTTGACGGTCGGCTCGGTGACGATCGCGCGCATCCGCCCGGCCACCTCGTCGAGCGCGGCGACGATGCCGATGCCGGCCGCCCTCAACGGCTTGGCGGCGTCGTAGATGCGCTTGCCGGCGTCGGCGTCGGTGAACGGCTCGACCGCGGCCGCCACCCGGCCGACGTCGGCGCGGCGGTACAGGTGGGGCGCACCGCGCACGGTCCACAGCAGGACCACCTCGTCGTCGGAGAGCGCCGACGCGTCGACCCCGCGCAGGGCCAGCGCCCACCGGGCGCCGTCCGGGCCGGTGTCCTGCACGCCGAGGTCGAGCACGGCGGTGTCGGCGAGCGTGCCCTCGACGCGGTCGAGTTGCTGGGCCCGTACGCGGAAGCTCATCACCTGACGCCGGTCGACCATCGCCCCAGCCTAGGCGCCGCCACCGACAAACGCCGGTAGCCGGCAGCCGGGTCAGTGCGACGCCGGGCGGGCCATCGATCCCGGTTCGCCCGCCCGACGGGGGCCGCCCGAACGCTTGAGCGCGAACACCCCGCCGCCGATGAGCACGGCGCTGAGCACGATGCCGAAGAGGTTCGCCTCGGTGAGACTGCTGAACGCCATGAGCAGACCGATGATCACCGACACCCCGCCGACGAGCCGCAGGAGGTAACGCCCGACCGCCTTGCCCCGTGAACCCATCATGGACCGTCGGCTACCCGGTTGCCCGGTACGGCAAACGGAAGAGATCGTGGTGACATTTGTACCGGCCGACCGGGTATCGCCGGCCCTGCCGCCCCACCACCACCGGCTCCTACCGTCTCCGGTGTGGACGACGACGCGGTACGACTGGCCGGGCTCACCCGGCGCTACGGCCCGGTGCGGGCCGTCGACGCACTCGACCTGACCATCCCGCCGGGGAGCACGGTCGCCCTGCTCGGCCCCAACGGCGCCGGCAAGACCACCACGCTGGAGATCCTGCTGGGACTTCTCCCGGCCGACGCCGGCACGGCGTCGGTGTTCGGCCGGAAGCCCGCCGAGGCGGTGCGGGCCGGCCGGGTCGGCGCGATGCTCCAGCACGCCGGCTTCGTGCCCGGCGCCACCGTCGCAGACCTGGTCGGGCTGGCCCGGGCGCTGCACGCCCGCCCGCTGGACACCGACCGGATCCTCGACCTGGCCGGCCTCACCGACCTGGCCGCGCGCCGGGCGGACCGCCTCTCCGGCGGGGAGGCGCAGCGCGTCCGGTTCGCGTTCGCGCTGGCCGGCGAGCCGGACCTGCTGGTCCTCGACGAGCCCACCACCGCGCTCGACGTCGACGCCCGGCGGGCGTTCTGGGCGGCCATCCGGCGGTACGCCGACGACGGCCACACCGTGCTGTTCAGCACCCACCAGCTGCACGAGGCCGACGAGTACGCCGACCGCGTGGTGGTGCTCGCCGCCGGCCGGGTGGTGGCGGACGGGCCACCTGCCCGGATCCGCGCGCTGGCCGGCGCCCGTACCGTCGCCTTCGATCTCGCCGGCGGGCTGGTCGACGGCCTGGCGGAGCTGCCCGCGGTGCGCTCGGTCGAGGTGCGCGGCGAGCGGGTGGTCCTCACCACCACCGACGCCGACGCGACGGTGCTCGCGCTCGCGACCGGCCGGGGCTTCCGGGGCCTGGAGGTCGCCGCCCCCGGCCTGGAGGCCGCCTTCCTCGCGCTCACCTCGACCGGAACGGAGTCCTGACATGCGCGCCTACCTGCGATTCGAGCTGCGGCGGCTGGTCCGGGACCCCCGGCTGACGATGTTCACCGTCCTGGGGCCGGTCGTCACGTACCTGATCTTCTCGCCGCTGGCCGGCGACGACCGGTTGTCCGGCCTCGACGCCGCGACCGCGCTGATGGTCGGCCTGGCCGGCTACGGCGCGGTGGCCGGTGCGCTCACGGTGGCCGGGTCGGTCGCGCAGGAGCGCGCGTCGGGCTGGCTGCGTCAGCTCCGCGTCACCCCGCTGCCACCCGGCCGGGTGCTGGCCGTCAAGACCCTCACCGGCATGCTCAGCGGCGTACCGGCGGTCGTCGCCGTGGGCCTCACCGGCGTGCTCCAACACCATGTCACGCTCTCCGCCGGCCGGTGGGCCGCGCTGGTGGCGCTGCTGGTGCTCGGCACCGCGCCGTTCGCGCTGCTCGGGCTCGCCATCGGGTACGGGCTCGCGCCGCACCTCGCCCAGCCGGCCGTCTTCCTCGCCTTCCTCACCCTGTCCGTGCTCGGTGGCCTGCTCGTGCCGGTGGCGTACTTCCCGGACGCGCTGCGGCACCTGGCGCACGCGCTGCCCACGTACCGGTTCGCCGAACTGGGCTGGCGGACGGTCGACGGTCGGGCGCCCAGCCCGGTCGGGGTGACGGTGCTGCTGGCCTGGACGGTGGCCTTCGCCGGGTTGGCGACCGCCGCGTACCGTCGCTCGACCGGCCGCCGCTGACGGTCGTACGGTGTCTGCCATGGCCGTCACCGACCCGGACGCCGCCCGGCGGCGACGCGGCATCGCGCTGGTCGCGGCCCACACGCTGTGGTTCTGGCTGCTGGTTCCGCCGGCCGCCGCGATCGCCGGGGGCCGGGTGCGGCCCGCCGCGCCGGCGGCCGTCGGACTGGTCGCGTTCGCGCTGCTCTACCTCGCGTTGGTGGCCGTGCCGGTGGCGTCCCTGCCGGTCCCGCCGACCGTTCGGCGCCTCGGACTGGCGCTGTTCGCGTTGCTCGGCGCCGGCCTGGCCGGCGCGTACGCCGGTGGGCCGGGCGGCTGGCTGATCCTGCTGATGTACGTGGCGGCGGCGGGCGCCGTGACGGTGGCCCGGCCGGCGCGGGGCGCCGCCTGGGTCGGCGGTGCGGTCGCGGCGGTTCCGGTGATCGGCGCGGCTCGGGGCGCGCCGGTCGCCGACACCGCGCAGACCGCGCTGATCACCATGCTCGCCGGCGCCATGACGCTGGCGTTCGCCCGGATGGCGCAGCTCGTCGACGAGCTGCGCCGGACCCAGCGGGAGCTGGCCCGTTCGGCGGTCAGGCAGGAACGGCTCCGGTTCGCCCGGGACCTGCACGACCTGCTCGGGCACACGCTGTCGTTGGTGGTGGTGAAGGCGGAGGTGGCCCGCCGCCTGGCCCGGACCGACCCGGACCGGGCGGCGACGGAGGCCGCGGACATCGAGCGGATCGGCCGGACCGCGCTGGCCGAGGTCCGCGAGGCGGTCACCGGCTACCGGGACCACAGCTTCGGCCGGGAGTTGGCCAACGCCCGGGTCGCCCTGGCCGACGCGGGGATCGCGGTGACGGTACGCCGCAGCGGTGACCCGCTCGGCGTGGCCGCCGACGACGTGTTCGGCTGGGTGCTCCGCGAGGCGGTGACGAACGTGCTGCGGCACAGCCGGGCGTCCCGGTGCGAGATCGCGCTCCACACGGGACGCGACGGGTCGGTGCTGACCGTGCGGGACGACGGCGTCGGCGGCCGGCCCGGGTTCGGCAACGGGCTGCGTGGACTCGCCGAGCGGCTGGGTCGGGCCCGGGGCACGCTGGACGTCGGACCGGCGCCCGGCGGCGGCCTGTTGCTCACCGCCCGGATCGATCGTCGACCGGCCGCGGCGGTGCCGGCGTGATCCGGCTGCTCCTCGCCGAGGACCAGGGCATGATGCGGGGCGCGTTGGCCCTGCTGCTGAACCTCGAACCCGACCTCGAGGTGGTGGCCGAGGAGAGCACCGGGGCGGGCGCGGTGGCGGCGGCCCGGCGGACCCGGCCGGACGTGGCGCTGCTCGACATCGAGATGCCCGACGGCACCGGTCTGGATGCCGCCGCCGCGCTGCGCACCGAGGTGCCCGACTGCCTGGTGCTCATCCTCACCACGTTCGGCCGCCCCGGCTACCTCCGCCGGGCGATGGAGGCCGGCGCCCGGGGATTCCTGGTGAAGGACGGGCCGGTGGCGGAGTTGGCGGCGGCGGTCCGGCGGGTGCTGGCCGGCGAGCGGGTGATCGACCCGGCGTTGGCGGCGGCGGCGCTGTCGGCCGGCCCCGATCCGCTGACCGACCGGGAACGCGCGGTGCTGGCCACCGCCGAGGACGGGGCCACCGTCGCCGACATCGCCGCCGAGCTGCACCTGTCGGAGAGCACGGTCCGCAACTACCTGTCGGCGGCGATCGGCAAGACCGGCACCCGCAACCGGATCGAGGCGGCGCGCACCGCGCGGGCGAACGGTTGGCTCTGACGACCGGCGGTCAGGGCCCCGGGCGAATCTCCATCTCGGCCACCAGGCCGTCGACGAGGCGGTAGACGTGCGTGACGGTATGGTCCGCCAGCTCGACGCCGGCCCGGTCCCGCACCACCTGGCGGACCGACACGGCGACCCGGCCGTCGGGCTCCACCGTGAAGGCGGTCGGCGTCACCGACGGGTCGAGTTCGGCCCACTGCCGCCGCCAGTAGTCGCCCACCTCGGCCCGGCCCCGGAGCACCCCACCCTCCCAGCCGTTGGGCCAGGAGACGTCCGGCGTCATGGCCGCCAGCAGGGTCGGCACGTCGCGTTCGTTGAACGCCGCGTAGAGCGCCGTGAGCCGGGCCGGTGCCGCGTCGGATCCGAGGGTCGTCATCCCCCGAGTGTGGCCCGCGCGGACCGGTTGCGGCCGGTGACTTCGCGCTGGGCAGAACGTCGGTCGACGACGTCGCGCCGGCCAGGACCTCAGCCGTCGGCGAGGAGCCGGTCGCGGACCTCGCGGCGCAGGATCTTGCCGATCTGGGAGCGGGGCAGGCCCTCGACCACCACGACCCGGCGGGGCACCTTGTAGCCGGCCAGGTGGGCGCGGCAGGCGGTGCGGATCGCCTCCGGGGTGCCGGCCACGGCGGGGTCGAGCACCACGGCGGCGACGACCTCCTCGCCGTCCGCGGTGGGCACGCCCACGGCGGCGGCTTCGACCACGCCGGGGACGCGGCGCAGCGCGTCCTCCACCTCGGACGGGTAGACGTTGAAGCCGCCGGTGATGATGAGTTCCTTGATCCGGTCGACCACTGTCAAGAAGCCGTCGGCGTCCATGGTGACGATGTCGCCGGTGCGCAGCCAGCCGCCGGGCAGCAGCACCTTCGCCGTCTCGTCGGGCCGGTTCCAGTAGCCGGTGAACACCTGCGGGCCGCGTACCAGCAGCTCGCCGGCCTCGCCGGGGGCACGGTCGCGGCCCGGGTCCTCGGGGTCGACGATGCGCACCTCGGTGGACGGGAACGGCACCCCGACCGTGCCGGGCCGGCGGGTCGACGCGACCGGGTTGCCCAGCGTGATCGGGGACGTCTCGGTCATGCCGTAGCCCTCGACCAGCAGCCCGCCGGTCACCGACTCCCACAGCTCCACGGTGGCCGGCGGCAACGCCATCGCGCCGGAGATGGCGTACCGGATCGAGGTGAGGTCGACGCCGCGCTCGCGGGCGGCGGTGGCCAGCCGCGCGTAGACCGGCGGCACGGCGGGCAGGAAGGTCGGCGGGCGACGGCGGGCCGCGTCGAGCACCTGGTCGGCGTCGAAGCGGGGGAACAGCACCAGCGTCGCCCCGATGCCGACGGCGAAGGTGAGGCAGAGCGTCAGGCCGTAGGCGTGGAACAGCGGCAGCACCGCGTACACGGTCTCCGCGCCGTCGCGCAGGCCGGGCACCCAGGCCCGGCCCTGCGCGGCGTTGGCCCGCAGGTTGCGGTGGGTGAGCACGGCGCCCTTCGGCATGCCGGTGGTGCCGCCGGTGTACTGGAGCAGCGCCACGTCGTCGACGCCCGGGCCGGGATGCGCGGCGGGCAGCGGTTCGGCGGCGCCGACCAGCTCCGACCAGGCGCGCGCGCCGGGCGCGGGGCCGGTCATGGCCGCGCGGGCGGCCCGGACCTTCGGCAGCGGCAACCGCAGCGCCCACCGCTTGAGCCGGGGCAGCGCCGCGGTCAGGTCGACCGAGACCACGGTACGCACGGCGCCGCGGCCCGCCACCAGCGGCGCGACCTTGTCCCACGCGATCGCGACGGTGGCGCCGTGGTCGGTGAGCTGCCGGTCCAACTCGTCGGCGGTGTACAGCGGGTTGTGTTCGACGACCACCGCGCCGAGGCGCAGCACCGCGTAGAACGCGACCACGTGCTGCGGGCAGTTCGGCAGCACCAGCGCCACCCGGTCACTCGGTCGGACGCCGAGTCGGCGCAGCGCCTCGGCGGCGCGGGCCACCTGGTCGGCGAGTTCGGTGAAGGTGGTGGTGGCGCCGTAGAAGTCGAGCGCCACCCGGGGCCCGAACCGGCCGGCCGCGTCGGTGAGCAGGTCGACGAGGGAGCCGTCCGGTTCCGGGACCTCGGCCGGCACGCCCGGGGCGTAGCTGCGGGTCCAGGGCCGCCGGTCGGTCGCGTCCATCGCCGTCTCTCCTCGCTGCGCGGATGACGGCCCCAGCCTAACTTAACCGGCCGGTAACCTACGTTGGCGTAGGTTACCGGGTTCGTCACATCAGCGGTGCGACGCCGAGTGCCGGTGCGCTATCCGCCGGGTCTTCACGATCGCGAAGATGACGACCGCGGCCAGCGCGACCACGCCGATGATGATGAGCCAGCGGACCGCCTCCAGCAGCAGTCCGAGCAGGATGAGCACGCCGGCGACCACGCCGACCACCCAGAGCAACGCGCGCATGTCGGTGCCTCCCGTCTCCTCCGGTCGGCCGCGCGCTTTCCCGCTTCCCGGCCCGGCATGCCCGGCCGGACCTGCCGTCGGCGGACGGTCAGCGCCGGGCCACGTAGACGGTGTTCGCCGCCTCCCGCCCCTGCAACGGGTTGGGGAACCGGACGACGTGCGCCACCGAGGTCGGGAACACCTCGGTCAGCGTGCGCTGGAACGCCGGATCCGGCGGGTCGTTCGACCAGAGCGCGAAGACGCCCTCCGGGTGCAGCAGCGCGGCCAGCCGGCGCAGCCCGTCGACCGTGTAGAACGGCGCATGGTCGGGGTGCAGCACGTGCCGGGGGGAGTGGTCCACGTCGAGCAGCACCGCGTGGAACCGCCGCCCGGGCTCGTCCGGGTCGAAGCCGCCGCCGGCCACCGCGGCGAAGAAGTCGGCCCGCACGAACCGGGTACGCGGATCCGCGGCCAGGCCGGCGGCGAACGGCAACAGCTCCTGCCGGTGCCAGTCGATCACGTCCTCGATCGCCTCGACCACCAGCAGCGAGCGCACCCGGGGGTCGGCCAGCGCGGTGCGCGCGGTGTAGCCGAGCCCGAGCCCGCCGACCACCACGTCCAGCGTCTCCCCGGGCAGCGGGGCCAGCCCCAGCCGGGCCAGCTCGATCTCCGCGACCGGGAACGCGCTGGACATGAGGTACTCGTCGCCGAGCTTCACCTCGTACACGTCGGCGTCCAGCGCCGGGTCGCGACGCCGGCGCAGGCTGATCTCCCCGATCGGCGTCTCCCGCCAGGCCAGTTCCTCGAAACGCGTGCCCACCCGGTGTCCCCTCCGCCGATCCGTTCCCGGATGCTACCGGCCGACCGCGACCCGGCCGGCGGGAACGGGCCGGTCCGGCCGCCTCGGTCGGCGGATCCGCCTCAGTCGGCGGGTCGGGTGGCCACCACCACGGTGTCCAGCGCGTCGACCGTGCCGCCGTCGGCGGTCGGCACCGGCCGGCGGGCCGTCTCGGCGCGCCCGATGCGCAGCCCGGCCAGCCCGTCGACCACCGCCTCCGGGGTGAGCAGCACGCTCGCGTCCTGCGGACCGCCGGTGCCGGCGTCGAGGTTGGCCAGGTCGTGACCGACCACCACCAGCGTGCCGCCCGGGCGCAGCGCCGACCGGGCCGCCGCGAGCACCCCGGCGAAGTCGGCGGCGGGCAGGTGCAGATAGCTGATCAGCACCAGGTCGTAGCTGCCCGGCACCGGCCGGTACGCGGTCACGTCGGCCACCCGCCAGTCGACCGTGACGGCCCGCGCGGCGGCCAGCTCACGCCCCCGCTCCACGGCCACGGCCGAGAAGTCGACCGCGTTGACCCGCCAGCCCTGCCCGGCCAGCCACACCGCGTTGCGCCCCTCGCCGGCGGCGACGTCCAGCGCGGAGCCGGGGCTCAGCCCGGACACCGACTCGACCACGAAACGGTTGGGTTCAGCGCTCCACACCAGTCCCGACGCGTTGGCGTACCGTTCGTCCCAGGCGCTGCTGTCCACTGTGTCCCCTCCTTCGGCGGCCCCACACCGCCACCGTGACCGTACCGGCTGCGGCAAGGATGACCAGTCCGAGTCCCGCGAGCGGCGGCAACTGCCGGACCAGCACGAACCCGCCCATCGCCACCACGAACCAGCCGAACGACAGGCGGAGCACGTGCTCCGGGATCCGGCCGGCGAGCCGCCCACCGAGCAGGCTGCCGACGATCGCGGCGACGGTGACGGCCGCGGCCAGCGCCCAGTCGATCCGCACGCTAGACAGGTAGCCGGCCAGGCCGGCGAACGACTTCATCGCGATGACCACCAGCGACGTGCCCACCGCCACCGGCATCGGCAGGCCGCCGAGCAGCGCCAGCGCGGGCACGACCAGGAACCCGCCGCCGGCGCCGACCAGGCCGGTGACCAGCCCGACGACCACGCCGTCGAGGATCACCCGCAGCGTCGGCAGCTCGCGCGGCATGGGCCGCCCCTCGACCGGGCGTCGGCCCCGGATCATCGCCGCCGCGGTGGCGAGCATCATCAGCGCGAACGCGGTGAGCAGCACGCTCGCCGGGACGAACCCGGCCAGCCGGCCGCCGGCGTACGCGCCGGTCATGCCGGCCACGCCGAAGATCAGCCCGGTGCGCCAGCGGACCCGGTGGGCGCGGGCGTGCGGCAGCACGCCGACCGCGCTGGTGGCGCCCACGACGAGCAGCGAGGTGGCGATGGCCTCCTTGGTGGGCAGACCGGCGACGTAGACCAGCAACGGCACGGCGAGGATCGACCCGCCGCCGCCGAGCAGGCCCAGGCTCACGCCGATCAGCACCGCGCCGGCCAGCGTGAGCACCAGCGCGGTCACGACCGCCGCCCGGCGTCGTCGCGGAGCCGGCCGACGACGGTGTCCAGGTCGCAGCTCGCACCCCGGTTGTACGGCAACCGGCCGAGCAGCATGCCCATGGCGCAGGTGTTCGAGACCGCCGCGACGGTGAGACCGGCGCCGATGGCGCCCGCGACCCACTTCAGGCCCGGCACGAACACCGAGCCGAGCACGCCGGCCAGCACGATCGAACCGGCGACCAGGCGGACCTGACGCTCCAACTCCCAGCGCGGCCGGCCCTTGACGACCGGGGCGCTCGCGGCCTGCCAGGCCAGCATGCCGCCGTCGAGCACCCGGAGGTTGGGCAGGCCGACGGTGGCCAGCGCCCGCTCCGCCTGGCCGGCGCGGGCGCCGGAGCGGCAGATCAGCACCACGTCCTCGTCCAGGTGGGCGCGCAGCTCCGCGCGGTGCTCCCGGAGCAGGTCCAGCGGCACGTTGTAGGCGCCGGGGATGTGCGTGGCCTCGAACTCGCCGGGGGTGCGGACGTCCAGCAGCCGGGGCGCGCGGCCGGCGGCGATCAGCTCGCCCAGCGTCGCCGCGTCGACGGTCGACGGGTTGGTGGTGGTCATGTCTGTTCTCCTTCGGTGGTTTTGCGGGCAGGGGTCGTCGCCGGCCGGCGCGTCGCGCGCCGGCCGGGCGGGGTGGCGGGGACGGTCAGCCGGCCGGGGCCATCCGGACGCCGGCCGACTCGGCGCGGCCGAACGCGTCGTCGATCAGCACCACGTCGCGGCCGGCGTTGGCCAGCAGGGACGCGGCGGCGGTGGCCCGGTAGCCGGAGCCGCAGTGCACCCAGACCGTCCCGGCGGGCAGGTCGGTGAGCCGTCCGGGCAGGTCGGGCAGGGGGACGTGCACCGCGCCGTCGACGTGCCCGGCCCGCCACTCGTTGGTCATCCGGACGTCGAGCACGACCTGCGGGGCGGGCAGTCCGGCCGGGATGTGGCCGGCCTGCGCGGCGGCCAACGCCGCGAAGTCGGCCACGGTCAGCTCGCGCAACTCCGCGCGGTCGGTGGCCCACTGCCCGGGGTCGCCGGTGGCCTGCGCGGCCGGCCGGTCGACGCCGATCCGGACCAGCTCCCGCTGGGCGTCGGCGACCTGCTCCGGCGTCTCCGCCAGGAGCGTGATCGGCACGCCCCACTCGATCAGCCAGCCGAGCCACGTCGACATCGGCCCGTCCAGGCCCAGACCGACGGTGCCGGCCAGGTGCGAGGCCGCGTACGCCTTGCGGTGCCGCAGGTCGACCACCCACTCGCCGGCGGCGATCCGGCGGCGCAGCTCACCGGCGTCGGCGCGGGCCACCGGCGTGAGGTCGACCGGGGCGGGGCCGGCGGCGTTGGCCACGCCCATGTGCGCGTAGTAGGCCGGGTAGGCGTCCAGGCCGGCGAGCGTCTCGGTGACGAACCGGTCGGCGGCCAGCCGCAGCACCGGGTTGGCCGCCTTCTCCCGGCCGATGGTCGACTCCGGGGCGTCGGCCTGGCGGGCCGAGCAGAAGCTGCCGAAGCCGTGCGTGGGCCACACCTGCGCGCCGTCGGGCAGCAGGTCGACCAGCTTGCGGGCGGAGGCGTGCTGGTGGTGGGCCAGCTCGTGGGCGTGCCGCTGGCCGAGCAGGTCGGTGCGGCCGGTGGTGCCGAACAGCAGCGACCCGCCGGTGAACACGCCGGCCGGGGTCCAGCCGCCGCCGCCCGCCTCGTCCAGCACGTACGACAGGTGGTGGAAGGTGTGGCCGGGGGTGCCGACCACCCGCAGCCGCAGGCCGTCCGACACCGGCACCACGTCGCCGTCGGTCACCGGCATCCGGTCGAAGCCGACCTCGTCGGCGGCGGACACCAGGTAGTGGGCGCCGGTGATCCGGGCCAGTTCCAGGCCACCGGAGACGTAGTCGTTGTGCAGGTGCGTCTCCACCACGTGGGTGATCCGCACTCCCCGCGCGCCGGCCAGGTGCAGGACGCGGTCGATGTCGCGCTGCGGGTCGACCACGACCGCCACCCGGCCGTCGGACGCCAGGTAGCTGCGGTCGCCGAGCGAGGACGTCGCGATGACTGTCACCTCGGTGCTCACGTGCGTTCTCCTCTCCTCGTCCCCAGATACCCCCGGGGGTATGTGGGAGGCAGACTCCGGCCCGGTTCCGGGCGCGGATTACCCGCCCGCGTCGCGATCAGGCGGCGCGGGCGGAAGTCGGTGGGTCAGGCCAGGGCGAGGAAGAGCTTCTCCAGCTCCTCCTCGGTCATCTCCGGCTCCTCGCCCGCCCGGCGGGCGGCGCCGCAGTGGCGCATGCCGGAGGCGATGATCTTGAAGCCGGCCCGGTCGATGGCCTTGGAGACGGCGGCGAGCTGGGTCAGCGCGGCGCGGCAGTCCTCGCCGTTCTCCATCATCTCGATCACGGCGTTGAGCTGCCCCCGGGCCCGCTTGAGTCGGGTCAGCGCGTCACTGGTCATCTCGGGTCGAAGCTTCACGTCCCACCTCCTGCCCCCGACCATACCCCCGGGGGTACCCAACCTGCCACCGCCCCTGCCGCCCGGGGGCAACGCAGGGTGGGCGGGGGATCGACGGAGCGCTTATCCTGTGCGGCGACTATCCCGATGGAGGGCCCGATGGCGTCGCGGCAGGACCAGCTGCACTCGTACCAGTTCACCGTGCAGCGGGCGGTCGCCGCACTGGTGATGCGGGAGACCGATCCGGCGCAGTCGCCGTTCCGCCGGTTGGCCGGCGCCGGCCTGGCCAGCGTGCTGGTCGCGGTGATCGCGCTCGGCGGAGTGGCGTTGTACGGCCTGTTCACCGGCGGCGGCAGCTCCTGGCGGGACACCGGTGCGGTGATCGTGGAGAAGGAGTCCGGCGCCCGGTTCGTCTACCGCGACGAGAAGCTGCACCCGGTGCTCAACTATGCCTCGGCCCTGCTGATCATCGGGGCGGAGCGGCCGAAGACCGTGCTGGTCACCCGCCGGGCCATCGACGGGGTGCCCCGTGGGCTGCCGCTCGGCATCGCCGACGCGCCGGATTCGCTGCCCGCGCCGAACCGGCTGGTCGGCGACGGCTGGACGCTCTGCTCGTCGGTGACCGTGGAGGCGGGCCGGCCCGAGGCCCGCTCGGCGCTGTTGATCGGGCGGGCCGCGGCCGGTGGGCGGGCGCTCGGCGACCAGGGCCTGCTGGTCCGCCACCCGGACGGCGGCCTGCACCTGCTCTGGCACGACCGGCGGTACCTGCTGCGCGACACCGACCGGGTGCTCGCCGCGCTGGCCGCCACCCGGGAACGGGCCGTCCCCGTCGCGGCGGCGTTGCTCAACACCGTGCCGACCGGCGCCGACCTGGTCCCACCGCCGGTGGGCGTGCTCGGCGCTCCCTCGGCACGGGTCCCCGACGCCGCCGTGGGCGACGTCTACCTGGTGCGCAACTCCGGCGGCGGCCGGCAGTACGCGGTGGTGGCGCGCGACGGGCTGGCCGGCATCACCGAGTTGCAGGCCGCGCTGCTGCTGGCCCGCACCGGGCAGGGCGAGCCGGCACCGATCACGCTCGGCCGGTTCGCGGCGCTGCCGAAGCTGCCCGACCTGGTGCCGGCCGGGCCCGCCGCGCCGCCCGCCGTGCCGCCCCGGCTCGCCACCGCCGATCCGGGCGCGCTCTGCGCGCGGGCCGGTGACGACACCGGCGTACGCGAGATCCGGCTCGGCGTCACCGCACCGGACCCGGCCGCCGCCGCGCGTACCGCCGGGGGTCGGGGTGGGCTCGCCGACCAGGTCGTGGTGGAGCCCGGGCGCGGCGCGCTGGTGGAGGCGGTGGCCGCCCCGGGCGCGACCGGCGGCACCGTGTGCGTGGTCACCGACCTGGGCCGGCGGTACGCGCTGGCCGGCGCGGACGTGCCGGGCATGCTCGGCTACTCCGGGGTGCGGCCGGTGCGGCTGCCGGCGGGACTGGTGGACCTGCTGCCGGCCGGCAGCCCGCTCGATCCGGCAGCGGCCCGTGCCGTGGCCGCCCCGGCCTGACCGGGCGCGGCTCGGGCCGGCGCGAGTACGCCGGGCGTGACCGGGGCCGGGCGCGACTCAGGTCGAGCGCAACCGGGCCGGGCGGGCGACTCAGGCCGGGCGGCGCAGCACGGTCACCGCGAACCCGGCGTCGTCCTGCCAGGGACGCAGGTCCCAGGTGGCGAAGCGGTGCTCCCGGCGCAGGCCGGCGGCGACCGCGTCGGCGTCCAGCTCGGCGACCGGGTAACCCCGGTCCGTGCCGAAGCCGACCACCACCACGCCGTCGGGACGCACGTGCGCGGCGATCCGGGCCAGCACGGCGCGCTCGGTGCCGGGGGCGACGAAGGTCATCACGTTGCCGGCCACCACCGCCGCGTCGAACGGCTCGGGCTCGCCCTGTGCGGGCAGGTCCAGCTCGGCCAGGTCGGCGACCAGGAACCGGGGACCGGGGTGGTCGGCGCGGGCGGCCTCGACAAGCGTCGGATCGGCGTCGACGCCGACGACGGTGTGGCCGCGGTCGGCCAGCACGGCGGCGACCCGGCCGGTGCCGCAGCCGGCGTCGAGGATCCGCGCGCCGGGCGGCACCAGCGCGTCCACCAGGCGGGCCTCGCCGGCCAGGTCCGCCCCCTCGGCGGCGAGGCGGCGGAACCGGTCGACGTACCACTGCGAGTGGCCGGGCTTGGTGTCGGTCACCCAGCGGGTCGGCTTGCTCATGGGCCAACCGTAACTGATCTTGTTCAGGTCAGCGCGAGGAACGTGGCGGCGGCCAGCGGCGCGCCGAGCGCGGCGCCGGCCAGCACCTGCGGCCCGGTGTGGTCACGCAGCCGCACCCGGGACCAGCCGACCGCCGCCGCCAGCGGCCAGCCCAGGTGCGCCACCGGCCCGAACAGCAGCACCAGCACGGTCACCGTGGCGGCGGCCACCGCCGCGTGGATGCTCAGCTTCCACCAGTGGTTGACGAGCGTGCAGGCCGCGCCCACCACGAAGATGACCACGATCACCGCGAACAGCTCGGCCGGCGCGTCCAGCGCCGCCAGCAGCAGCAATCCGACCGCCACCGAGGCCAGGCCGATCGACAGCGGCCGGGCCCGCTGCCGGTGGTCGCCGACGTGCCGGTCGGTGAGCCGACCCCGGCGTACGCCGTGGACGATCACCCCGACCGGGATGATCGCGCAGCACAGCAGCGCGGTGCCGCCCCAGAGCAGGAACTGGGCCGGTGAGCGGCTGACCCGGGCGGCGGCCACCAGCGGCAACGCGGTCACCAGGACGCCCGGTGCGAACACCTCGGTGAGCAGCCGGGCCAGCCGCGCGCCGGCCGGGCGCTCCCGTGGTGATCGCACCGGGTCATCCTGGCATGCCGCCGTCCCTGCTCAGCCCTTCTCGGCCCCACTGGTGAGACCCTCGGTGAGCAGCCGTTCGCCGGCGAAGAAGAGCACCACGATCGGCAGGGTGAGGATGACCGAGCCGGCCATCAGCACCGTCTTGGGCACCTCGACTCCGTCGGCGAGCAACGACAGCCCCAACGAGACGGTCCACCGGTCCGGCCGGTCGACCAGGAACAGCAGCGCGAACAGGAACTCGTTCCAGGCGATCATGAAGTCGTAGAGCGCGACCGCCATCACCGACGGCGCGGCGAGCGGCAGACTGACCCGGCGGATGATGCCGAGCCGGCCGGCACCGTCGATCGCCGCGGACTCCTCCAGGCTGACCGGGATGGTCTCGAAGTAGTTCTTGAGCATGTAGACCGAGACCGGCAGCGTCTGCGAGATGTAGACCAGCACCAGCCCGAACAACGACCCGCGCAGCCCGGCGCGGCTGAAGACCACGAACAGCGGGATCGCGATGACGATCGACGGGAACAGGTAGACCGCCAGGAACAGCGCGCTGACCTGCCGGCGGCCGAAGAACCGCAGCCGGGAGACCGCGTACGCGCCGGGGATGGCGACCACCAGGGTGAGCACGGTCGCGGCCAGCGCCACCAGGCCGCTGTTGCGGATGAACGTGAGGAAACCCTGGCCGCCGCTCTCCACCGACTTCAACACCTCGGCGTACGTGGCGACGGTCAGCTCGCCGAACGGCACCCAGAGCGAGCCGGGGTCGAGCAGCAGGCGCTCGATCGGGCGTACCGACAGCACCAGCATGTACCAGAACGGCAGCAGCGTGACCAGCAGGAAGCCGGCGATCACCAGCCGGCGCAGCCAGCGCAGGCTGACCGTCTCGATCCGGTCCCGATCCATCACGCCTCCCGTTTCGCGCCGAAGAAGCGCAGGTAGATGGCCACGAACACGAGAAGCACCACGGCCAGTACGACCGCCTGGGCAGCGGCGGCGCCGATGTCGGTACGCGCGGTGAGGAACTGGTAGACCCGGACGCTGACCACCTCGGTGCCGGCCGAGCCGCCGGTGAGCAGGTAGACGTCGTCGAACTTGTTGAACGTCATGATGAACCGGAGCACGCCGAGCAGCGCGATCACGGGCATGAGCTGCGGCAGCAGGATGTGCCGGAAGCGCTGGGTCGGGGTGGCGCCGTCGACCCGGGCGGCCTCCTCCAGCTCCGCCGGCACGGCCTGGAGCCGGGCCAGCAGGAACAGGAACGCGAACGGGAAGTAGCGCCACGCTTCGAACGCGATCACCGTCCACAGCGCGGTGGACTCCTGGGACAGGAACGCCACCGGGGCGTCCCAGCCGAGGAAGCGCCGTCCCCAGTCGTTGACGATGCCGAGCTGCGGGTCGAGCATCACCTGCCAGACGAACGTCATGGCGACCACCGGCGCCACGTACGGCAGCAGCATCGACGCGCGCACGAGCGTACGGCCCCGGAACGGCCCCCGGACGGCCAGCGCCGCGACCAGGCCAACCACGATCGAGCCGGCGGTGCCGCCGACGCTGTAGACCACGGTGGTCCAGAGCGTGTCGGCGAACCCGGGGGTGTGCAGCACCCGGTCGATGTTGTCCAGCGTCAGCTCGCCGAACAGGCCGGTCTTGCGCAGCGTCGCCAGGCGTACCCGCTGGAAGGCCAGCACCACGGTCCAGACGATGGGTATGCCGATCACCGCGAGCACGACGAGCAGCGTCGGCGCGACCAGCGCGAGCCCGGCGCGGGACTCCCGGCGGCGCAGCGTCAGCGGGCGGCGGCCGGGCCGGCGGGGCCGCTCCGGGGTGGGGGAGCGGCCGGCCTCCGGCGCGACGGTGGTCAATTGACGCCCTTGGCGATGGCCTCGACGTCCTTCTTGGCGCGCTCGGCGGCGGCCCGGGCGTCGGACTTGCCGCCGACCACGTCCGCGAGCGCCTTGGGCACCGGCAGCTCGCCGAGGATGGCGCCGACCAGCTTGCCCTGACCCTGGGTCAGCCCCCAGCGCTGGAACGTGTCCGGGCTCTTGCGCAGCGTGGCCAGCACGTCGTCGCCGTAGACGTCGGAGAGCGGCTTCTTGGTGTCCACCCCGGCCGGGCTGGTGTTCCACAGCGTGCGGAACTTCTGCTTGTCCTCCGGCGTGCCGGTGCGCACCGGGAACCGCCCCTCGGGGGACATGCCGAACCAGCGCGGGTAGCCGTCGGAGAGCATGTACTCCACGAAGGATGTCGCCGGGTCGGCCGCGTCGTCGAGCACCGCCCAGGAGCTGACCTCGCCGTACTGGGCCGGCGCGGTGCCGTTCGGGCCCTTGATCGCGGTGACGAAGCCGCTGTTCTTCGCCAGCCACGCCGGGTCGGCCTGGCACTGCGGGCAGGTGGGCCGCGCGTCGTCGCGCAGGCCGGCCAGCTCGTCGAGGACGAACGGCGACCAGATCAGCATGGCCGCCCTGCCGGCGAAGTAGGTGGCCCGGGTGGTGTCGACGTCCTGCGCGCCCCTGACCGAGTTGTTCCGCATCAGGTCGCCGTAGAACCGGAACGCCTCCACGCACTCCGGTGAGTCGAGTGTGACCTTGCCGGCGTCGTCGGTGAGCTGGCAGTTGTTGGCCAGCGCGAGGTGCTCGAAGGTCTGCTGGGTGAACACGTCGCCGGGGGCGGTCGCCGCGGTGATGCCGGCGACGCCGCCGGTGTTCAGCTTCGCCGCCGCGGCGGCGATCTTCTCGTACGTGTCGGGGGCGGGCAGGCCGGCCGCGTCGAACAGGTCCTTGCGGTAGACGAGCAGTTGGCCCCAGCCGTCGCTGGGCACCGCGAGCTGGGTGCCGCCGTCACTGGTCAGCTCCAGCGCGCGGGGGGAGAACGTGTCCCGCCCGAGCTTGTCCACCACGGCCTTGTTGGCGTCCGGCTCCAGCAGCTCGTTGGCGGCGAGCGTGCGGACGCCGGCGAGCGACACCGAGCCGACCACGTCGGGCAGGTCGCCGGCGGCGGCGCTGGACGCGATCAGCGACGGGAACTGGTCCTCGTTGACGGTGACCAGGTTGACCTTCACGCCGGTCTTCGCGGTGTAGTCGGCGATGATCGCCTTGGTGGCGGTGACCCGGTCGGCCACGTCCTCCAGGCTCCAGACGGTGATCTGGGAACCGTCGGATTTCTGCTCGTCGTCGCTGCAGGCGGTCGTGCCGACCCCGGCCAGTGCCAGGATCAGGCTCGAAGCGAGCAGCCGTGTGGAGGGTGATGGCATCGGCGGCACTCCTTCTCGAAAATACACAGCACGCCATCAATACCCGCAGATTCATCAATCTAATCACATATGCCCATTTTTGGGTTAGCATTGAGGCCGGCACTTTCCTCGGAGCGACGCCATGGCCAACTGGGTTGTCTCTCTGGCCGGGCCCCGGAGCATCCGCCTGGAGCCCTGCCCCCCGGACCGCCTCGGCCCGGGTCAGGTCCGCGTCCGCACCTGCTACTCCGGCATCTCCGCCGGCACCGAGCTGACCCTCTACCGGGGCAGCAACCCCCGGCTCCGCAAGGACTGGGACGCCACCTCCCGGATGTTCGTGCCCCGGCAGGCCGCGCCCGCGTACCCGGTGGTCGGCTTCGGCTACGAGGAGGTCGGCGAGATCGTCGAGGTCGCCCCCGATGTCGCCGACCGCCGCGCCGGCCAGCTCGTCTGGGGCATCTGGGGGCACCGCGCGGAGGCCGTGCTCGCCGCCGCCGCGACGCACCCGCTCGCCCCCGGCCTCGACCCGCTCGCCGCCGTCTTCGCCCGTCCCGGGGCCATCGCGCTGACCGCGGTGCTCGCCGGTGACCTGCACCTCGGCGACTGGGTCGGCGTCTTCGGCCAGGGCGTGATCGGGCTGCTCGGCACCCGGCTCGCGGTGCTCTCCGGCAGCCGGGTGGTGGCCGTGGACCGGATGCCCGGGCGACTCGCGCACGCCACCCGCCTCGGCGCCCGCCGGGTCGTCGACGCCGCCGGCGACTCGGCCGCCGCCGCGCTGCGGGCGGCCACCGACGGTCGCGGCGCCGACGTCTGCCTGGAGCTGTCCGGCGCCTACCCGGCGCTGCACGAGGCGATCCGGGCCACCGCGCACGCCGGCCGCGTCGTCGCCGCCGGCTTCTACCAGGGGTACGCCCACGGGCTGGAACTCGGCGAGGAGTTCCACCACAACCGGATCCAGCTGGTGGCCGCCCAGGTCTCCGGCCCCGACCCGGCCCCCGGCACGGCCGGCCGGTGGTCCGGGACGCGGATCGCGCACACCTTCATGGACCTGGTGGCGGAGGGCAGCGTCGACCCGCTGCCGCTGGTGAGCCACGTCGTCGACGCGGGCGCGGTGGCCGACGCGCTGGCGTTGCTCGACCGCGGTGACGGTGACGTCCTCCAAGTGGTGCTGAGGTTCTGACATGGACATCCCACTGGCCTGCCAGGAGCAGTTGCTCCCCGGCGCCGACCTGATCGACAAGTACGCCCTCGCCGTCTCCCTCGGCTACCGGGGCATCGAGCTGCGCGGGCGGGGGGACCTGGCGTTCGCCCGGCGGCTGCCGGAGCTGCGCCGGGCTCGCGCCGCCGGGGTGGTGACGCCGACCGTCTGCGTCGAGATGGACCACTTCATCGGCGACTTCGACCCGGCCCGCTCCCGGGACGCGGTGCGCAACCTGCGCTCCCAGCTCTCCGTCATCGCCGAGCTGGGCGGCGTCGGCGCGATGACGCCGGCCGCCTGGGGCATGTTCTCCCGCCGGCTGCCGCCGCACGAGCCGCCCCGGTCGCCCGAGGCCGACCGGCGGGTGCTCGTCGACGCCCTGGGCGAGCTGGGCGAGCACGCCCGGTCCGAGGGGGTCACCCTGTTCCTGGAACCGCTCAACCGGTACGAGGACCACATGGTCAACCGGCTCGACCAGGCGGTCGAGCTGTGCCGTGCGGTCGGGTCGCCCGCGGTACGGGTGGTCGCCGACACCTACCACATGAACATCGAGGAGGACGACCCGTGCGCCGCGCTGCGCGCCGCCGCGCCGTACCTCGGGCACGTGCAGGTCAGCGACTCCAACCGGCACCAGCCCGGCGCCGGGCACCTGGACTGGGCCGCGCTGCGGGACACGCTCGCCGGGATCGGCTACCCCGGCTGGCTGGCGCTTGAGTGCCGGCTGCGCGGTGAGCCGGTCGCCGCGCTGCGCCAGGCCGCCGCCGTGCTGACCTCCGTCCGGCCCCGGCGGGCCGCCGCGTGACCGGCAGCCTGGCGGCCGGCGTACGGGCGGGCGCGGAACGGGACGCCCGACTGCGTCGGCTCGCGCTGGCCACGTTGGACGCCAACTGGGAACACGACCACACCGTCCCGTCCCGCACGCTCTACCCGCACCAGTGGAGCTGGGACTCGGCGTTCATCGCGGTCGGGCTGGCGCACGTGCGACCGGACCGGGCCTGGCGTGAGCTGCGTACGCTGTTCGCCGCCCAGTGGGTCGACGGGCGGGTGCCGCACATCGTGTTCAACCCGGCGCCGCACCTCGGCCCGTACTTCCCCGGGCCGACGTTCTGGGACTCGGCGTGCGCCGACGGCGCGCCGGCGGTGGCCACCTCCGGCATCGTCCAGCCACCGGTGCACGCGCCGGCCGCCTGGCTGGTGCACCGCCGCGCCCCCTCCGAGGCGTCGGTGGCCGCGCTGCGCCGGCTCTATCCCCGGCTGGTCGCCCAGCAGCGCTACCTGACCGGGCGGCGGGACGTCGGCGGCGGCGGCCTGGCCGCCATCGTGCACCCGTGGGAGTCCGGTCTGGACAACAGCCCCGCCTGGGACACCCCGCTGGCCGCGGTGCCGGCCGACGAGGCGGTGATGCGCGCGTACCGCCGGCACGACACCGCGCACGCCGACGCCACGCACCGGCCCACCGACCTGGACTACGCGCGGTACGTCGCGCTCGTGGACAGCTACCGGGCCGGCCGCTACCGGGACGAGGGGCTGCTCGGGCGGCACCCGTTCCTGGTGGAGTGCCCGCTGGTCAACGCCGCGCTCGGAGTCGCCGAGTACGCGCTGGCCCGGATCGCGACGGTCGTCGGCGCCGACCCGTGCCCGCACCGGGACCGGGCCGCCCGCCTCACCGAGGCGCTGGTGAGCCGCCTCTGGGACCCGGTCACCGGCACGTTCCGGCCGCGTGACGTCCGCACCGACCGGCTCGTCGGCCCCCGTACCGTGCTCGGGCTGCTGCCGCTGGCCCTGCCCGACCTGCCGGAACCGCAGGTGCGGGCCGTGCTCGCCGAGGCGTGCTCGTCCCGGTTCGGCCTGGCCGCCCGGATGGACCGGCCGCTGCCCACGTACGACCGCACCGCGGCGAACTTCGAACCGCTGCGGTACTGGCGCGGGCCGAGCTGGGTGAACACCGGCTGGCTGCTCTGGCAGGGCCTGCGGACCCACCGCCGGGCCGACCTGGCCGCCGGGCTGCGGGACTCCCTGCTCGACCTGGTCGACGGCGCCGGCTGCCACGAGTACTTCCACCCGGACACCGGCGCCGGCCTCGGCTCGCCGGCGTTCAGCTGGACCGCCGCGCTGGTGCTGGACGTGCTCGCCGAGGGCTGACCGGCGCGGACCGGCCGCCGACCCGGTGGCGTCGCCCCGGGGCCGCTGTCGCCGACCCCGGTGGTCAGGCGATGCCGGCCGGCATGCCGCCACCGAGCCGCAGCGCCGACATCGGCGCGTCGTCGATCGCGTAGCCGAGCGCGTCGACCACCTCGACCACGCCGCTGACCTGCCGGGTCAACCGCAGCGCCAGGTGCACCGTGGACCAGCGCTCCACCTGCCCGGTGAGCGTCACCACGCCGCCGTGCACGGCCACGTCCACCACGCCGTCGCGCACACCGAGCGTACGGCGCAGCACCTCGTCGACCACGTCCCGCCGGATGTCCGCATCCGGGCGCAGGTGCGCCTTGAGCAGGTCGCCGCGGGTCACGATGCCGACCAGCCGGCCCAGGTCGTCGACCACCGGCAGTCGCTTGACGCCGCGCGTGTCCATCAGCCGGGCCGCCTCGACGAGCGTGGCGTCCGGCGCGACGGTGACCGGGGGAGCGGTCATCAGGTCGGCCGCGAGTGTCGCGCCGGCCTTCGCCCGCGCCTCCCGGCGGTGCCGGTTGGGCCGGAGCCGCCGTTCCTGGGGCTGTCCGGACAGCCCAACCTTGTACATCAGGTCCGCCTCGGAGACCACCCCGAGGACCCGCCGGCCGCCGTCCACCACCGGCGCCGCCGTGACGTGCCGGTCGGTCAGCACGTCGACGATCTCCCGGTACGCCGTGCCCTCCCGTACCGTCGCCACGTCGGTGGTCATCACGTCCTGCACCTGCCACGTCCGCATTGCCGGCCTCCCGATCTCCGCGACGCCGCGTTCCGGCGCCTCCGGTGGCTCCCGCTCGGCACGTCCGACGCCGCGACCCGGAGCCACCCGTCTCCGACGCTAGGCCGCCGTGACCGGCCCGAGCAGGGGCGCACGGACCCACCCCCCAGGCCCTAGGTCCCCCGCGCCCCCGCGCCCCGCCCCTCCTCACCGATCTTGCAGTTGTGGCCCGCGAGACGTCGGATCGGTCGCTTTTGTCGGGGCGGCAAGTGCAAGATCGCGGGCGCGGGCGCGGGCGCGGGCGCGGGCGCGGGGGTGGGGTTGGGGTTGGGGGTGGGGGTGGGGTGTTTGTGGGGGTGGGGGGTGGGTACTCGCGGGGGCCGGCGGGGCGGGGGTCTCCCGGGAGGTCGGCGACCGGCTGCCAGGGGAGGGCGGGATGCGGTTTCCGCTGTTCGTCGACGCGGTGGCGCGTCGTGCCGAGCTGCCCACCGACGACGCGGCGACGATCTCCCGCGCGGTGTTGCAGACCCTTGCCGAGCGGATCACCGCCGACGAGTCGGCCGACCTGGCCGCCCAGCTTCCCGACGACGTCGGCGGCTACCTCGCGACGGCCGGGCCGCCGGCGACCGGGGCCGCGGTGGACTTCCTCTACCGGGTGGCCGACCGGGCCGCGGTGGATCCGGCGCTGGCCGAGGTGGGGACGCGGGCGGTGCTCGCCACGCTTCGGGAGACGGTCACGGTCGGCGAGTTCCAGGATCTGGTGGCGCAGCTACCCCGGGGGTTCGACGCGATGGTGGACCCGCTTCCGCGTCCGCCGTACGATGTCTGAGCACGCTCCCCGCGACCCGGGTCGAGCTGCGGAGCGGCCGCCCATAAGGCGAAGATTTAACCGCCCAGAAGTACTTTCACCGTAAAATAACTCGCGAGTAGCCATCTACGCTGAAAATCGTCTACGCGCTAGAGGGATGATCGGACGAATTCCTCCGTCCGAGGTGCCAGGGGTCGTCCCCCCTTCGGCTCGACCCGGATCGATCCTCTTCCGGTCGAGAGATTGAGCTTTATTCTGCTTCCAATGTGAAGTCCTGGGGGGGATCAATGGTCACATTCGTCGATTGCTGCTGCGCGCCCACCGTCAGTGGAGCACATCCCGTTTCCTGATGGCAGAGACGATGATCATCAATCGTTTCAGCGCGGTCGCAGCGGTCCACGGTGGCCGTCCGGCCCTGCTCGGCGAGACCCACGAGGTCGGTTACGCCGAGTTGGCCGAGACGGCCGGGGGGTACGCTGCCGTGCTCGTCGCCGCCGGTTTCCGGCCCGGCGACCGCATCGCGCTGCTCACCGCGCACGGCGCGCCGACCGTCGCCGCGCTGCTCGGCACGCTGGCCGCCGGCTGCGCGTACGTGCCGCTGGACCCGGGTTTCCCGGTCGCCCGGCTGCGACACATGGTCGCCGCCGCCGACGTCACCGCCGTGGCCTGCGCCGCCGAACACCGCGAACTCGCCCTGACGGTGGCCGACGGTCGTGCCGTGGTGCCCCTGGACGAGGTGCCGCCGGCCCCGCTGCGCCCGGTGCCGGTCGACCCGGACGCGTTGGCGTACGTGCTGTTCACCTCCGGCTCCACCGGCGTGCCCAAGGCGGTCGGGCAGACCCACCGCAACCTGGCCCACGTCGTCGACAACCAGATCGACGCGCTCGCCGTCGGCCCGGCCGACCGGCTCAGCCTGCTCGCCTCGTTCAGCTTCGACGCCGCCATCCCGGACCTCTATCCGGCGCTGCTCACCGGCGCCGCCGTCGTCCCGGTCGACCTGCGCCGGCACGGTCTCGCGTACGCGGTGGAGCAGCTCGATCGGCACGGCGTCACCGTGCTGCACTGCACGCCGACCGTCTACCGCTTCCTGCTCGACACGCTCGACGACCGGCGGCTGGCCACCGTGCGCGCGGTGCTGCTCGGCGGGGAACAGGCCACCTGGGCCGACGCGGCCCGCGGCCGGGACCGGTTCGCCGGCGACTGCGTGCTGGTCAACGGCTACGGCGCCACCGAGATGACGTTCGCCGCCCGGCACGTGCTGCCGCTGTCCGAGGTGGACCCGGCCAGGGTCGGGCCGCTGCCGGTCGGCCACGCGTTCCCCGGCTACCGCCTCGACCTCGACCCGGGCACCGGCGAGATCGTGGTCCGCAGTCGGCACCTCGCCCCCGGCTACCTCAACCAGGACAGCGACCGGTTCGCCACGGACGCCGACGGGACGCGGTCGTACCGCACCGGCGACCTCGGCGCGCGGCTGCCCGGCGGTGAACTGGTCTGCCTGGGTCGGCTCGACCGGCAGGTCAAGGTGCGCGGGCACCGGGTGGAGCTGACCGAGATCGAGACCGTGCTCGCCGCCCAGCCCGGCGTCGCCGGGGTCCGCGCCATCGCCCGCGACGGCGAGCTGCTCGCGTACGCCCGCCCGGCCGGCACCCGCCCCGACCCGGCGGCGCTGCGCGCGGCGCTCGCCGCCGCGCTGCCCGACTACGCCGTGCCGCGCGCGGTGGTCGTGGTGGACGAGTTCCCGCTCACCGTCAGCGGGAAGGTCGACGAGCGGGCGCTGCCCGACCCGGTCGTCGAGGTGCCCGCCGAGGCGGCGCCGGCCACCGACACCGAACGCCTCGTGCACGACATCTGGTGCGCGGTGCTGGGCCGCCCGGCGGTCGGCCGCACCGACAGCTTCTTCGACGTGGGCGGGCAGTCGCTGCTGCTGGGCCTGGTGCAGCAGCAGATCGCCGAGCGGTTCGGCGTCCGGCTGCCGATGCTGCGCCTGTTCGACCACCCGACCGTGGCCACCCAGGCGGCGCTGCTCGACGCGCCGCCGGAGGCGGTCCGCGCCCCGGTGCTGCCCGCGCCAGCCGCGCCGGTCAGCGCCTCCCGCGAGTACACCGGCGACGAGATCGCCGTGGTCGGGATCGCCGGCCGGTTCCCCGGCGCGCCGGACGTGGCGACGTTCTGGTGGAACCTGTGCACCGGGGTCGACTCGGTGCACGACCACACCGACGAGGAGCTGGCCGCGCTCGGCATCGGGCCCCGGCTGCGCGCCGACCCCCGACACGTCCGCGCCGCCGGCCGGCTCGACGGGGTGGCCGACTTCGACGCCGAGTTCTTCTCCTTCGGCGCCGACGAGGCCGCCCGCACCGATCCGCAGCACCGGCTCTTCCTGGAGACCGCGTGGGAGGCGCTGGAGGACGCCGGGCACGATCCGCAGCGCTTCCCCGGGCTGGTCGGCGTCTACGCGGCCACCTCCGCCAACCGGTACTTCCTGTTCCATCTGATGGACAACCCGGCGGTGGTCGGCGACGTCGACCCGGACGACTGGGAGGCGCGGCTGGTCGGCCGGCAGTTCCCCGACCACCTGCCCGGCCAGGTCGCCTACCGGCTCGGCCTGACCGGGCCGGCGCTGGCCGTGCAGAGCGCCTGCTCCAGCTCGCTGGTCGCGGTCTGCGTGGCCGCGCAGAGCCTCGCCGACTACCAGTGCGACCTGGCGCTGGCCGGCGGGTCCACGGTCATGTGGCCCCGGCACCGGGCCACGCCGGGCGGGCTCGCCTCCCCCGACGGCCGGTGCCGTGCCTTCGACGAGGCCGCGGAGGGCTCCGGGTTCGGCTCCGGCGCGGGTGTGGTCGCGTTGCGCCGGCTCGCCGACGCGCAGGCCGACGGCGACCGGATCTACGCGATCCTGCCCGGGTGGGCGGTCACCAACGACGGCCCGGACCGGGCCGGTTTCGCGGTGCCCGGCCCGGCCGGGCAGGCCGCCGCCGTGGCCAACGCGCTCGCCACCGCCGAGGTCGCCCCGGGCGAGGTCCGCCTCGTCGAGGGGCACGGCAGCGGCACGCCGCTCGGTGACGCCATCGAGGTGGCCGCGCTGCACGAGGTGTACGCCGGCGCCGCGCCGGCCGAGACGTGCGCGCTCGGCTCGGTGAAGACGAACATCGGCCACCTCGACGCCGCCGCCGGCGTCGCCGGGCTGATCAAGACCGTGCTGGCCGTCCGGCACGGCGTGATCCCGCCGAACCTGCACTTCACCCGCCCGCACCCGGAGATCGACCTGGCCGCCGGCCCGTTCTACGTGCCCACCAAGGCCCGGGACTGGCCGGACGGCGGACGCCGGGTGGCCGGGGTGAGCGCGTTCGGCCTGGGCGGCACGAACGCGCACGTGGTGGTGGAACAGCCGCCGCCGGTCGAGCCGGCCGACCCGCCGGGGGAGGGGCCGTGGCTGCTGCCGGTCTCCGCGCGTACGCCGGCGGCGTTGCGGGCCGCGCTGGTCCGGTTGCGCACCCACCTGGCCGGCACCGCGCCGGCGCTGCCCGAGGTGGCCGCCACGCTGGCGCTCGGCCGCCGGCCGTTCGCGCACCGGGCGGCGGTGGTCGCCGCCGACCTGCCCGCCGCGTTGTCCGCGCTGGACGTGCTGCTCGACACCGACGCCCGGCTCGCCGGCGACGCCGGGCCGCTGCGCGAGACGGCCGCCGACTGGGTGGCCGGCCACGACATCGACTGGGACGCCCTGCACCCCGAGGGCACGGTCCGGCGTACCGGGCTGCCCACCTATCCGTTCCAGCGCCGCCGGCACTGGATCGACCCCGTGCAGAGAGGTCCGCGGTGAACTGGTTCGCCTCCACCGGAAGCCGCCCCGAGGCGCCGGTGCAGTTGTTCTGCCTGCCGTACGCCGGCGCGGGCGCCAGCGCGTTCCGGCACTGGCCGGCCGCGTTCGGTCCCGACGTCGAGGTGTTGCCGGTGCAGTTGCCCGGCCGGGAGAAGCGGATCAGCGAGGACCCGCACTTCACCGTCGCCGAGGTCACCGAGGCCATCGCCGCCCGGGCCGACCGCCCGTACGCGATCTACGGCCACTCGATGGGCGGCCGGCTCGGCTTCGAGGTGGTCCGCGAGCTGCGCCGTACCGGCCGTCCGCTGCCGCTGCGGCTCTACGTCGGCGGCGCCCGCGCGCCGCACGTCACCGAGCCGGGCGGCTTCATCGGGCTGTCCCGGGTCAGCGACGACGAACTGCTGCGCCGCCTCAGCGACGGTGGCGGCCTTCCCGCCGAGGCGTTCAACCACCCGGAGCTGCTGGAGCTGATGCTGCCGCTGCTGCGCGCCGACTTCGGCCGGGTCGACGACTACCGCCACGTCCCGGAGGATCCGCTGCCGGTGCCGATCGTCGCGTTCGGCGGCGACGCGGACGCCGCGGTCACCCGCGCCCAGACCGCCGGCTGGGGCGAGCACACGGCGGCCGGGTTCACCATGCACGAGCTGTCCGGCGGGCACTTCTTCCTGCACGACCGGCTCGCCGAGATGGCCGCGCTGATCCGGGCCGACCTGGCCGCCGCGCCCGGCGCCGCGACGACAGCGCCCGGCGCCGCGACGACAGCGCCCGGCGGCCTGACCACCGCTACCGGCACCTCGACCACCGCGCCCGGCGTCGCCGCCGCCGGGCCCGGCACCTCGACCGCCCGCGCCGGTACCCCGGACGCGGGTCCGGGCCCGGTGCGCGCCGTCGGCCGCGGGACCGCCGGCGGTGCGCACCGGGTGCCGCTCGGGGACACCGGATGGTCCGTGTGGCGCGACGCGATGCTGCGGACCACCGGTTTCCCCGCCGACGGGCTGGTGGCGCTGAGCGCGCCCCGGGCCGCCGCCGCCGCCGACGCGCTGCTGGCCACCGGCACCGGCGAGGAACGGTTCGACACGGAGTTCGACGAGGCGGTGCGCGCCGGCGCCGCGCGGCTCAGCGCGTTGGCCGCCGACCCGCTGCTGCGCGAGGCGGTCACCTGGCAGAACCGGGGCGCCCTGGTCGCGTTGGACGGGCTGGCGCGCGGCGGCGCCGACGCGCCCCGCAACGTGCGGCGACGGGACCGGGAGCGGGCGCTGCTGAAGTACTGGCAGCGCTACTGCGGCAAGAACGAGACGGTCGGGTTCTTCGGGCCGGCCTGCTGGGTCACCGTCGACCCCGACCAGCCGGAGGTTGCCCTGGTCAACCCCGGGGAAGGGCTGACCAGGCGACGGTGGGTGTGGTTCGAGTCCTGGGCGCTGGCCGCGTACGCCGACCGGGTCGGCGCGGACCTGGCGGTCCGCCGCTGGTGGCCGCCGATGCTCCGGCCGCACCTGGCGATCCGGGACCGGGACGTGCTCCGGCCCGGCCGCCCGCCGCTGACACTGACCCCGGTCGAGGCGGCGCTGCTGCGGGCCGCCGACGGCCGCCGCCACGCCGCCGCCCTGGTCGCCGACCCGGCGATCGGGCTGCGCCGGCCCGAGGACGGCTACGCGCTGCTCGACCGGCTGGTGGAACGGGAGCTGATCACCTGGGACGCGGCGCTGCCGGTGAGCCCGGACGCCGAGCGGGTGCTGGCCGAGCGCATCGCGGCGATCGGTGACGAGCCGGTCCGCGCCGCCGCCCGCGCCGGCTTCGACCGGCTGTGCGCCGCCCGCGACGCGGTGGCCACGGCGGCCGGCGACCCGGACTCGCTGCGCGCCGCGCTGGACGCCCTCGACGCCACGTTCACCGAGCTGACCGGTGTGCCGGCGGTGCGCCGCGCCGGCCAGATGTACGCCGGCCGCACCATCTGCTACGAGGACACCGCCCGCGACCTGGACGTGGTCTTCGGCGCCCCGCTGCTGGCCGAGCTGGCCGCCCCGCTCGACGTGCTGCTGCGCGCCGCCCGCTGGCTGGCCAACGCGCTCGCCGACGCGTACCTGGCGGTGCTGCGCGGCCTCCACGACGAGCTGCGCGCCGAGACCGGCGGCCCGGTGGCGCTGGCCGACCTGTGGTTCCTGGCCCAGGGCCTGTTCTGGGGCGGCGGCGAACGGCCGGTCGACGCGGTCGCCGCCGACTTCGCCGCCCGGTGGGCCGGCCTGTTCGGCCTGGACACGCTGCCCGCCGGCACCACCGACGTGCGACTGCGCGCGGCCGACCTGGCCGAGAAGATCGACGCGGTCTTCCCCGGCACCCGGCCGACCTGGTCGAACGCCGCCATGCACAGCCCCGACCTGCAGATCTGCGCCACCGACGAGGCGGCGCTGCGGCGCGGCGACTACACCGTGGTGCTCGGCGAGCTGCACGCCGCCTGGTCCTCGTTCGACTGCGCGGTCTTCACCCCGTCGCACCCGGACGTCGAGCGGCTGCGCGAGGCGCTCGCGGCGGACCTGGGCGAGCGGCGGGTCCGGCTGCTGTTCCCGGCCGACTGGCCGCGCCGCACCAGCCGCACCGCCGAGTCGCTGACCGGTCCGACCGACCGGCAGCTCGCCTTCCTCGACGCGCCCGGCGCGGACCGGGCCCAGGTGCTGCCCACCGTGGACCTCACCGTCGACGAGGCGGACGGCGAGCTGGTCGCCACCGCCTCGGACGGGCAGCGCTGGCCGCTCGCCGAGATCTTCGCCGAGGCGTTCAGCGCGCACGCCGTGGACGGCTTCAAACTGGTCGCCGCCGCGCCGTACACGCCACGGATCACGGTGGACCGGCTGGTGGTGGCGCGGCAGACCTGGCGGACCACGGTCGGCGAGAGCGGCCTGGCCGCCGTCACCGGCGAACGGCAGCGGTTCCTGGCCGTGCGCGACTGGCGTCGCCGGCTCGGGCTGCCCGAGCAGGTCTACGTCAAGCTCGGCACCGAGACCAAGCCTTGCTTCGTGGACCTGGCCGCGCCGGGGTTCGCCGCGATGCTCTGCGCGCTGGTGCGCGCCGCCCGGGTCGACGGCGGCGACGACGTCTCGCTCACGGTCAGCGAGATGCTGCCCGACCCGGAGCAGGCGTGGGTGCCCGACGGCGCGGGGCGCCGCTACTTCAGCGAGCTGCGCCTGCACCTCACCGACACCGGAGCGCTCGTCACCGACAGCGGAGTGGAGGACGCGCGATGAGCCATCTGCTGCCCCTGGGCGAGACCGGCTGGTCGGTGTGGCGGGACGTGGTGCTGCGGACCGCCGGGTTCCCGGCCGCCGGTCTGGACCGGTTCGCCGCGCCCGGGTGCGCGGTCGCCGCGGACGCGCTGCTGGCGGGCGCGAGCAGCGCCGAGGTGTTCGACAAGACGCTGGGCGAGGCGTTCGCCGAGTCCTCCGCGGTGGCCGGCGAACTCGCCGCCGACCCGCTGCTGCGCGAGGCGGTCACCTGGCAGAACCCGGACATGCTCATCGCGTTGGACGGCCTGTTGCGCACCGACCCGCAGGTGCGCAACGTGCGCCGGCGCAAGCGGGAGCTGAGCCTGTTGCGCTACTGGCAGCGCTACTGCGGCAAGGCGGAGACCATCGGCTTCTTCGGCCCGGTCTGCTGGGGCACGTTCGACCCGGCCGTGCCCGGCGTACGGACCGCGCCGGGCGCCGCGCTGGTGCGCCACCGCCGGGTGTTCTTCGAGGCGTGGGCGCTCATCGCCTACGCCGACCGGCTCGCCGACGACCTGGCGGTGCGCCGCTGGTGGGCGCCGGCGCGGCAGCCGCACCTGACCGTGGTCGGGCGGGAGCTGCGCTGGCCGCTGCACCCACCGATCGCGCTGACGCCGGTCGAGGCCCGGCTGCTCGCCGCCGCCGACGGGCGTACCCCGGCGGTGGAGCTGGCCGAGCGGCTGTGCGCCGAGGGCGCGGTGCACGGCGTCGACGACGTCTACCTGCTGCTCGACCGGTGGGTGGAACGCGGCCAGCTGAGCTGGGGCGCGAACCTGCCCATCGCCCCGGACGCGGAGGACGTGCTCGCCGCGCGGATCGCCGCGATCGGCGACGAGCCGGTGCGCGCCGCCACGGCGGCCGAGTTCGACCGGCTCCGCGCCGCCCGCGACGAGGTGGCCGCCGCGGCCGGCGACCCGGACCGGCTCGGCGCCGCGCTCGCCGCGCTCAACGCCGGGTTCACCGCCGTCACCGGCCGCCCGGCCACCCGCAACAGCGGACAGATGTACGCCGGCCGCACGATCTGCTACGAGGAGACCGCCCGTGACCTGGACTTCCAGGTCGGCGCCGCGGTCACCGAGGCGCTCGCCGAGCCGCTCGCGGTGGTGCTGCGCACGGCCCGCTGGTTCACCGTCGAGGTCGCCGAGCGCTGCGCCGGGCTCTTCACCGAGCTGCACGAGGAACTGGCGACCGGCGACGAGCCGGTGCGGCTGGCCGACCTGTGGCTGCTGGCCCAGGGCACGCTGATCGCGTCGGACGGCCCGATCGCCCGGGCCGGCGCGGAACTCACCCGCCGGTGGGCCGAGCTGTTCGACCTGCGTGACCTGCCCGCCGACCAGGCCGAGCTGCGGGTCCGCGCGGCGGACCTGGCCGGGCGGGTGGCGGAGCTGTTCCCGGCGGCGGGGCCCGGCTGGCCGTCGGCCCGGCTGCACAACCCGGACGTCCAGCTCAGCGCCGCGTCCCCGGAGGCGGTCGAGCGGGGCGACTTCCTGCTCGTGCTCGGTGAGCTGCACCCGGCCACCGTCGCGTTCGACAGCGCGGTGCTCAGCCCGTTCCACGGCGACCCGGCGGCGCTGCGCGCCGACCTCGACGCCGACCTGGGCCCGGTGCGGCTGCGGGTGCTCTGGCCGGAGAGCTTCCCCCGGCGGACCACCCGCACCACGTACGCGCTGACCGGCCCGACGGACCGCCAGCTCGGCATCGACACCGCGCACGGCGCCGACGCCGACCGGCTGGTCCCGGCCACCGCGGTGCTGGTGGAGCGCGCCGGCGACCGGCTCACCGCGGTCTTCCCCGACGGCGCCCGCTGGCCGCTGATGGAGGTCTTCGCCACGCTGCTCGGCTCGCTGCTGCTGGACGCGTTCAAGCTGTTCGGCGCCGCGGCGCACACGCCCCGGATCACCATCGACCGGCTGGTGGTGGCGCGGCGCACCTGGCGCACCACGGCCGGCGCGTGCGGGCTCGGCGGTCACGCCGACGAGACCGCCCGCTACCTGGCGGTACGCCGTTGGCGGGCGGCCACCGACCTGCCCGAGCGGGTGTTCGTCAAGATCGGCACCGAGATCAAACCCTGCTACGTGGACCTGACCGGCCCGCTGTACGCGCAGTCGCTCTGCGCCATGGTGGACGCCGCGCTGCGCACCGGCCCGGACGTGCCGGTGGTGGTCTCCGAGCTGCTGCCGGCCCCCGACGAAGCGTGGGTGCCCGACGCCCGGGGCCGCGGCTACGTCAGCGAACTCCGCCTCCAGATCACCGATCCGGCCGAGCACCTGGGAGCACACCGGTGACCCACACCCTGACCGTCAGCGCCGTCTCCGGGCCGGACCTGCCCTGGCCGGACGCCACCCTCGCCGACCTGATCACCGACCGGGCGGCCCGCGTCCCGGACGCGGTGGCGGTGCGCCAGTGGGACACCCGGCTCACCTACCGGCAGCTCGTCGACCGGGCCGCCGGGGTGGCCGCCGCGCTGCGCGCGCACGGCGTCGGCCGCGGCGACCGGGTCGGGGTGTGCGGCGCGCGCACCCCCGACCTGGTGGTCACCGTGGTCGGCGTGCTGCTGGCCGGCGCCGCGTACGTGCCGCTGGAGCCGGGCGGCCCGCGCGACCGGCTGCGGGAGATCGTCCGCGACGCGGACATCCGGGTGGTGGTCGGCGACGCGGCGACGGCCGAGTTCGGCGACGAGCCCGGCGTCGAGGCGCTCGGCCTGCCCGGCCCGGCCCCGCTCGCGCCCTGCCCGGCCCGCCCCGGCGACCCGGCGTACGTGCTGTTCACCTCCGGCTCCACCGGCCGCCCCAAGGGCGTGCTCACCACGCACCGCAACGCGGTCCAGTTCGTCACCGGCGTCACGGCGCTGACCGGGGCGGACGCGTCCACGCACAGCCTCGGCATCGCCTCGCTCGGCTTCGACGCGGCCACCATGGACCTGTTCGTGCCGCTGATCCTCGGCGGCGCGGTGCAGCTGCTCGGCGCCGACGACCGGGCCGACCCGGTGCGGCTCGCCCGGTTCGTCGCCGCGCACGAGGTGAACTGGGGGTTCGTCACCCCCACCGTGCTGGCCCTGCTCGACCCGGCGGACCTGCCGTCGTGGCGGGTGCTGCTCTGCGGCGGCGAGGCGGTCCCGGCCGAACTGGCCGCCCGCTGGGCGCCGGGCCGGCGCTTCCTCAACGGCTACGGCCCGACCGAGACCACCGTGCTGGTGGTCCTCGGCGACCTCACCCCGGCCGACGCCGACCCGGCGCCGATCGGCCGGCCGCTGGCCAACCACCGCGCGTACGTGGTCGACGCAGACCTGCGGCCGGTGCCGCCGGGGGAGACCGGTGAGCTGCTGATCGGCGGGCCGGGCCTGGCCGACGGCTACCTGAACCGGCCCGGCCTGACCGCCGAGCGGTTCGTGCCCGACGAGTTCGGCGCGACCCCCGGCGAGCGGCTCTACCGCACCGGCGACCTGGTCCGGCAGGCGCCGGACGGCCGGATCGTCTACCTCGGCCGGGCCGACCGGCAGGTCAAGGTGCGTGGCCAGCGCATCGAGCTGGGCGAGATCGAGGCGGTGCTGGCCGACCACCCCGGCGTCGAGCGGGCCGCCGTGGAGGCGCTGCCCGGCCCGGCCGGCACCGAGCTGGTCGCGTTCCTCACTCCGGCCGACGCGCCGGACGACGACGCGCTGCGGGCGTACGCCGAGCAGCGGCTGACCACCGCGATGCTGCCGGCCCGGACGGTGCGGCTGGCCGCGCTGCCGGCCAGCCCGGTCACCGGCAAGCTGGACCGGTCCGCGCTGCGCGAGCTGGCCACGGCCGCCGCGCCGGCCCACGACGTGTCCGACGACCTGCCCGACGGCGGCGACCCGGTGGCGGCGGCGGTCCGGCGGGTCTGGACCCGGCTGCTCGGCGCGGCCCCCGCCCCGGACGCCGACTTCCTCGCCGCCGGCGGCAACTCGATCGCCGCGATGCGGCTGGTCGCCGCGCTGCGCGCGGAGACCGGCCGGCAGGTGGACACCCGGGTGCTGTTCACCGACCGCACGTTCGCCGCGCTTGTGGACCGGGTCCGGGCCGCCGACCCGGCCGGCGGCGACGAGCTGACCACCGGCAACCCGCCCACGCTGTCGCCGCCGCAGCGGCGACTGTGGTTCATGGACCAGCTCGCGCCGTCCAGCGCGCCCTACAACATCGCGGTCGCGCACCGGCTGCGCGGGCCGCTCGACACCGGCGCGCTCGGCGCCGCGCTGCGCGCCGTCGCCGAGCGCCACGACGTGCTGCGCTGGCGCATCCCGCAGCAGGGCGGCGTGCCGTACGCGGTCCGCGAGGAACCGACCGACGTGGCCGTGCCGGTGGTCGACCTGACCACCGCCGCCGACCCGGACACCGAGCTGGCCACCATGCTCACGGCCGGCGCCGGGCACGCGTTCGACCTGGCCACCGGCCCGCCCTGGCAGGTCACCGCCTACCGGCTCGCGGCCGAGGAGCACGTGCTGGCGGTGACCGTGCACCACGCGGTCTTCGACGGCTGGTCCGAGGCGCTGCTCTACGACGAGCTGGCCGCCGCGTACGCCCGCGCGCTCGGCCGGCCGACGCCGGGCCGCCCGCCACTGCCCGCCACGTACGCCGACTACGCGGTCTGGCGCGAGGAACGTGACCGGCGTCGGGGCGAGGCCGACCTGGCGTGGTGGACCGGGCACCTGGCCGGCGCGCCGACCGTGCTGGAGCTGCCCCGCGACCGGCCCCGCCCGGCCGTGCAGACGTACGCCGGCGCGGAGGCCGCGGTCCGGCTGGACGCCGCCGCCGACCGGGCGGTACGCGACCTGGCCGCCCGGCGCGGCACGACCGCCGCGGCGGTGCTGCTGGCCGGCTTCGGTGAGCTGCTGCGCCGGCTCACCGGCGGCGACGACCACGTGCTCGGCGCGATCGTCGCGGACCGGCGGCTGGCCGCGTTCGACGAGGTGATCGGCTTCTTCATCGACACCGTGCCGGTGCGGGTGCGCGCCGGCGGCAGCTTCGCCGCGCAGGTCGACCGGTGCGCCGCCGAGCTGCACGAGGTCACCGCGCATCCGGGCGCGCCGCTGGAACGCCTCGTCGAGGCGCTCGGCGTCGGCCGGGACACCTCCCGCGCACCGCTGGTGCAGGTGCTGTTCAACGTGCTCAACTTCGTCCCGCCCCGGCTGGCGCTGGCCGACCTGACCGTCGAGCCGGTGCCGGTGCCGAAGCCCGGCTCGCCGTTCGACCTGACCGTCTACGTGGTGGAGCGGGACGGGCGGGCCGGCGTCGAGGTGGTCTACAACCCGGACCTGTTCGACGGCGACCGGATCACCGCGCTGCTGGCCGACCTGACCGCCCTGGTCGGCGCGCTCGCCGCCGACCCGGACACGCCGGCCGGCGAGGTGGCCCCCGAGCTGCCCCGCCCGGCGGTCCGGGTGGCCGCGCTGGGCGCGATGACGGTGGCCGCCGCCGAGCCGGCCCGGGCGCCGCTGCCGGTCGGGTCGGACGCGCTCACCGGGACCGAGGAGCTGATCGCCGGCATCTGGCGGGACGTGCTCGACCGGGAGACGGTCGGCGTCACGGACAACTTCTTCGACATCGGCGGCCACTCGATGGCGCTCGCCGCCGTGCACGCCCGGCTCGTCGAGGCCACCGGCCGCTCGATCACCATGCTCGACCTGTTCCGCCACCCGACCGTGCGGGCGCTCGCCGCCAGCCTCGACGGCGCCGCCGACCGGCCGGAGCTGGCCCGCGCCGCGATGCGCGCGGCTGCCCGGCGGGGCCGCGCCCGCCGTACCCCGCCACCCCGCCGACCGCACCAGCCGTGATGCCGCAACCCCTTGTGAATGAAGGACCTCCCATGCATAACGACATTTCCGCCGCCGACGACGACGGCATCGAGCCCATCGCGATCGTCGGGCTGGCCGCCCGCCTGCCCGGCGCGGCCGACGTCGACGAGTTCTGGCGCAACCTGGTCGACGGCGTGGAGTCGACGACCGAGCTGACCCGTGAGGAGCAGCTCGCCCGGGGCGTCAGCGCCGACGAGGTCGACGACCCGAGCTGGGTGAACCGGGCCCCGCTCGTCGACGGCTACGACGAGTTCGACGCCGGCCTGTTCGGGATGACCGCCCGCGAGGCCGAGACCACCGACCCGCAGCACCGGCTGTTCCTGGAGACCTGCTACACCGCGTTGCAGGACGCCGGCTACGACCCGGGTCGCTACGACGGCGCGGTCGGCGTCTACGCCGGCAGCGGCGGCACCACCTACCTCAACCGCTACGTGCTGCGCAACAAGCGCGTCGGCGGCAACCCGCACGGCGCGGTCTCCATCGCCACCGGCAACTCGCCGAACTACGTGGCCACCAACGTGTCGTACCGGCTGGACCTGCGCGGCCCGAGCATGACCGTGCACACCGCCTGCTCGACCTCGCTCGTCGCGTTCCACCTGGCCTGCGAGGCGCTGCGCAACGGCGAGTGCGACATGGCGCTGGCCGGCGGCGTCAACATCGAGCTGCCGCACGCCGGCTACCTGGGCATGGACGGCTTCACCTCGCCGGACGGCCGGTGCCGGCCGTTCGACGCCGACGCCAACGGCACGGTGTGGGGCAGCGGCGTCGGCGTCACGCTGCTCAAGCGACTCTCCGACGCGATCGCCGACGGCGACACGATCCGCGCGGTGGTGCTCGGCAACGCGATCAACAACGACGGCGCCGGCAAGGTCGGCTTCACCGCCCCCAGCATCGACGGGCAGATGGAGGCCGTCGCCCAGGCCGTCGGGCTGGCCGGGATCGACCCGCGCACCATCAGCTACGTCGAGGCGCACGGCACCGGCACCGCGCTGGGCGACCCGATCGAGGTCGCCGCGCTCTCCGCCGTCTACACCAAGGACACCGAGGACCGGGGCTGGTGCGGCATCGGCTCGGTGAAGTCCAACATCGGCCACCTCAGCCAGCCCTCCGGCATCGTCAGCGTGATCAAGACGGTGCTCGCCATGGAACACGGGCTGATCCCGCCGACCATCAACTACGAGTCGCCGAACCCGGCCATCGACTTCGCCGACACCCCGTTCTACGTGGCGAACACGCTGACCAAGTGGGACGCCGACGGCGGGCCGCGCCGGGCCGGGGTCAGCTCGTTCGGCATCGGCGGCACCAACGCGCACGTGGTGCTGGAGGAGGCGCCGGCCGCGTACCGGGCCGAGCGGCGGGTGCGTCCGGCGCACCTGCTCCAGGTGTCGGCGAAGACCCCGACCGCGCTGGACACCGCCGTGCGCGACCTCGCCGACCACCTGGAGCGCGCCACCGCCGGCGGTCCCGACCTGCTCGCCGACGTCGCGCACACGCTGCGCGTCGGCCGTCAGCGGTACGCCCACCGCGCCGCCGTGGTCGCCGGCGACCCGCAGACCGCCGCCGCCGCGCTGCGCGACAAGCGCAGGGCGCACCGGGGCGTCGCCGACGGTCCGGCCCCCCGGGTGGCGTTCATGTTCAGCGGGCAGGGCGCGCAGTACGCCGGCATGGGCGCCGAGCTGTACGGCGAGGACCCGGCGTTCGCCGCCGCCGTGGACGAGTGCGCCGAGCTGCTCCGCCCCGAGCTGGGCCTGGACATCCGGGACCTGATCCTGGGCCGGGACCCGGAGGCGGCGACGAAGCTCACCGAGACCCGCTGGACCCAGCCGGCCCTGTTCACCGTCGAGTACGCGCTCGCCGCCGCCTGGCGGGCCGCCGGCGTCACCCCGGCCGCGATGGTCGGCCACTCGATCGGCGAGTACGTCGCCGCCACGCTCGCCGGCGTGCTCGACCTGGCCGACGCGCTGAAGGTGGTGGCCGCCCGGGGCCGGCTCATGCACGCGCTGCCGGCCGGGTCCATGCTGGCCGTCACGCTCGACGAGTCGGCGGTGGCCGAGCGGCTGCCGGAGGGCCTGTCGGTGGCGACCGTGAACGGCCCCGGCACCTGCGTGGTGGCCGGCGAGACCGCGCTGGTCGAGGCGTTCGCGGAGAGCCTGGGCAGCAAGCAGAAGTCGAAGCTGCTGCGCACCTCGCACGCGTTCCACTCGCCGATGATGGACCCGATCCTGGACGAGTTCACCGCGTTGATGGCGAGCGTGCCGCTGCGCGCGCCGGCGGTGCCGTTCGTGTCCAACGTGACCGGCACCTGGATCACCGAGGCGGAGGCCACCGACCCGGCGTACTGGGCCGCGCACCTGCGCCGGCCGGTCCGCTTCGGTGCGTGCGTGGCCACGCTGCTCGCCGAGGGCACCTGGGCGCTCGTCGAGTGCGGCCCCGGCCGGCAACTGGCCAACCTGGCCCGGATGCAGGTCGCGAAGGCCGGCGAGGCGCAGCGCGCGCTCACCCCGCTGGGCAGCCTGCCCGGCCCGGGGGAGCCGACCGGTGACCTGGCCACGCTGCTCGGCACCGCCGGCGCGCTGTGGTGTGCCGGCGTGCCGGTGACGCTCGCCGTCGACCCCGACGCCCGGCGGGTGCCGCTGCCCACGTACCCGTTCGAGCGTCGCCGCTACTGGGTCGAGCCGGACCCGGTGGAGCAGGTGGCGGCGGCCCCGGCCGAGACCGGCCCGCGCCCGCTGCCGGAGTGGTTCGCGGTGCCGGTGTGGCGGCAGGCCGCGCCGGCCCGGACCGTCGAGCCGCTGGGCCGGTGCCTGGTGCTGGCCGACGGCCCGCGCGGCGAGGCGCTCGTCGCGGCGTTGCGGGCCGCCGGCGACGACCCGGTCGAGGTACGCGTCGGCGGCGTGTTCGCCGCCACCGCCAACGGCTTCCGGCTGCGCCCCGGCGCCCGCGAGGACGCCGAGGCGCTGGTCGCCGCGCTCGGCGCGGACCTGCCCCGGCGGATCGTGCACGCGTTCGCGCTGGACGGCGAGCCGGCCGGCACCGACATCGCCGCCGCCTGGGCCGCCCAGGAGCGTGGCTTCTTCGGCGCGCTGCACCTGGTGCAGGCGCTCGCCGGCGCCGGCCTGACCGGCGACGAGGCAGGCGTCCGGCTCGACCTGGTCACCGCCGGCATCGGTGACGTGCGCGGCGACGACCTGGTCCGGCCGGAGCACGCCGCGCTGGCCGGTCTGGCCCGGGTGCTGCCGGCCGAGCTGCCCGGCCTGACCGTCCGGCTGCTCGACGCCGACCCGGCGGCGCGCGGCGTGGCCGCCCTCGCGGTGGAGCTGCGCAGCCCGGTCGACCCGGAGCACCCGGAGGTGGCGCTGCGCCGCGACCGGCGCTGGGTGGGCGGCTACGAGCAGGTGACCGTGGCCGCCGAGGAGGAGCCGGGCGTGCTGCGCGAGGAGGGCCGCTACCTGATCACCGGCGGGCTCGGCGGCATCGGCGTCACGCTGGCCGAGGACTTCGCCCGCCGGGCCCGCGCCAAGCTGGTGCTGCTGGCCCGCTCCGGTCTGCCCGAGCGCGAGGACTGGGACGCGCACCTGGCGGTGCACGGCGGCGCCGACCGGGCCGGCCGGGCCATCGCGGCCATCCGCCGGATGGAGGCGGCCGGCGCCGAGGTGCTGGTGCTCGCCGCGGACGTCACCGACGCGGACGACCTGCGTCGGGTCCGCGCGGAGGCGGAGCGCCGGTTCGGCGGGCTGGACGGCATCGTGCACGCCGCCGGCCTGCCCGGCGGCGGCATGGCCGAGGTCAAGGAGCGGGCCGAGGCGGAGCGGGTGCTCGCCCCGAAGCTGGCCGGCACGCTGGCCCTGGCCCAGGTCTTCGGCGACCTGCCGCTGGACTTCGTGGTGCTCTGCTCGTCGATCACGGCGGTGATCGGCGGCTTCGGTCAGGTCGACTACTGCGCCGCGAACAACGTGCTGGACGCGTTCGCGCGCTCCGGCGCCGGGTTCCGCGCGCCGGTGGTGTCGCAGAACTGGGGCGGCTGGGCCGAGGTCGGCATGGCCGTGGAGACGGCCGCGCCGGCCGCGTTCCGGGCCGCCGGTCGGGACACCCTGACCAGCCCGGTCACCCACCCGGTGCTGACCACCATGGTCACCGGCCCGGACGGCGCCGTGCTGCACGGCCTGGTCGCGGCCGACACCCACTGGCTGCTCGACGAGCACCGGATCGGCGGGGTGCCGGTGGTGCCGGGCACCGCCCACCTGGAGTCGGTGCGCGCCGCCGTGGTCGCCGCGCTGCCCGCGCCGGCCCCGGACGCCGCGGTGGAGCTGCGTGACGTGGTCTTCCTGGAGCCGTTCTCGGTGCCGGACGGCACCGTCGCGCAGTACCGGGTGGAGCTGGCCCCGACCGAGGAGGGCGTGGACTTCACCGTGGCCAGCCTCGCCGCCGGCCGGCTGCGCGCCCACGTGCGGGGCACGGCCGGCTGGACCACCGAGCCCGCGCCGCCGGCCGCCCCGGCCGAGGTGGCCGGCCGGCGGGTCGACGACGACGCCTCGTTCGGCCGGGGCCGCACCAGCATGCTCACGTTCGGGCCGCGCTGGGCGGCGCTGGCCGAGCACCACCTCGCCGACGGCGAGGAACTGGCCCGGGTGGAGGCGCCCGCCGCGGCGCTGGCCGACCTGCCGTCCTGGGGGCTGCACCCGGCGCTGCTCGACGTGGCCACCGCGTTCGGTCGGGGGCAGGGCGACGGCACGTACCTGCCGCTGTCGTACGGCCGGATCACGGTGCGCGGGACGTTGCCGGCGACGTTCCACAGTCACCTGCGGCACCGGCCCGCCGCCACCGACGAGGTGGTCGCCGCCGACCTGTCGCTGCGCGACCCGGACGGTCGGGAACTGGTCGCGATCAGCGACTTCGTGCTGCGCCGGGTCGACCAGAGCGCGGTCACCGGCAACCTCGCCGAGACCCCGGCGACGGCCGACGCGCCGGACGCGGTCACCGAGGACATCCGGCCGGTCGACGGCGCGGAGGCGTTCCGCCGTAGCCTCGGCGCCGGCCTCGGCGCGCAGGTGGTGATCGCCACCCGCACCGTCGCCGACATCCGGCGCCGGGCGGCCCGGGTCACCACGGACAGCCTGGCGGAGGAGACCGACGCCCCGGTCGGCGCGCCGGCCGCCACCGGCGGCGGCTCGGCCGCACCGCGTACCGAGCTGGAGAAGACCGTCGCCCAGGTGTGGCGGGACGGCCTCGGCGTCACCGACGTCGGCGTGGACGACGACTTCTTCGCCCTCGGCGGCAACTCGCTGGTCGCCGTGCAGCTCATCGCCGCGATGCGCAAGGCGACCGGGGTGCGGCTGCCGATGCGCAGCCTCTTCGAGACGCCCACCGTGGCCGGCCTGGCGGCCCGGATCGAGGAGCTGCGCGCCGAGGCGCCCGCCGACCAACCGGCCGCCCCGGCGGCGATCCCGGCCATTCCGCGGCTGCCCCGCGGCTGACATCCCCCCGACGGAACAAGGAGACACCGCACCATGAGCGAGACAACCGCCACGCTCCCGGTGGTCGTCGAGAACGACGGCCGGGCGCTGACCGACCTCATCGCGGCCCGGCGCGCCGAGCTGCGGGACACGCTCGTCGCCAGCGGCGGGCTGCTGTTCCGCGGCTTCGACCTCGGCGGCGTGGACGGCTTCGACGCCGCCGTGCGCGCGCTGGCCGGCGAGCCGCTTACCTACACCGAGCGTTCCTCGCCCCGGCACTCCATCAAGGGCCGGGTCTACACCTCGACCGACTACCCGCCGGACGAGGAGATCTTCCTGCACAACGAGAACTCGTACCAGGCGCGGTGGCCGTTGACGTTGTTCTTCTACTGCGTCACCCCGCCGGAGACCCGGGGCGCCACCCCGCTGGCCGACGTGCGCCGGGTGTACGAGCTGATCGACCCCGCGGTCCGGGAGGAGTTCGTCAGGCGTCGCTGGATGCTGATGCGTAACTTCCACGGCGACTTCGGCACCCGCTGGCAGGAGGTGTTCAACACGGAGAGCCGCGCCGAGGTGGAGGCGTACGCGGCGGCCAACGGCATCACCGTGGAGTGGGTCGGCAAGGACGGCCTGCGTACCCGCGCGGTCCGTGACGCGGTGCACCACCGGCCCGGCTCGGACACGCCGCGCTGGTTCAACCACGCCACCTTCTTCCACCTGAGCACGCTTCCGGCGGACTACCAGGAGGGGCTGCTGGCCATGTTCGGCGCCGACGGGCTGCCGTCGAACACCTACTACGGCGACGGCGGCGAGATCCCCGCCGACGTCATGGACCATCTGCGGGCCGCCTACCGGGCGGCCACGGTCCGCTTCGACTACCAGCGCGACGACGTGCTGGTGGTCGACAACATGACCGCCGCGCACGGCCGGGAGCCGTTCACCGGCCCCCGTAAGATCGCCGTGGCGATGGCCGAGGCGTACACCCCCGACACCGCTGGAGCGAACTGACATGGCCGAATCCCGATTCCTGGTCGTCCGCAACGACGAGGAGCAGTACTCGATCTGGTCGGCCGACCGGGAACTGCCCGCCGGCTGGCACGACACCGGCTTCGCCGGCAGCCGCGAGGAGTGCCTGGCCCACGTGGACGAGGTCTGGACCGACATGCGCCCCCGTTCGGTACGCGAGGCGCTCTCATGAGCCAGCGGGAGTGGACGTTCCCGGCCTCGTACGCCCAGGAGCGGGTGTGGATGGCCAACCAGCTCGACGCCGGCTCGCCGGTGTTCAACGTCTCCATCCCGTGGGCCTTCCCGGCCGACATGGACGCCGAGGCGGCGAGCGACGTGGTCAACCGGGTGGTGGCCCGGCACGAGGCGCTCCGTACCCACCTGCGCGTCGACGACGGTGCGCTGGTGCAGGTGGTGCGCGCCCACGAGCCGGTGCCGCTGCCCACCACCGACCTGAGTCACCTGCCGGCCGGCGAGCGGCTGGCCGAGTTCGAGCGGCTCCGCACCGAGCTGGGCCGCACCCCGATCCCGCTGGACGCGCCGCCGCCGTGGCGGGCCCGGCTGTTCCGCCTCGACGACGCCTGGGCGCTGGCGTTCGTGGCGCACCACGCCGTCTTCGACAGCCACTCGGCGGTGCTGTTCCACGCCGAACTGGCCGCGTTCTGCGAGGCCGCGCGCACCGGCGCCGAGCCCGCCGTGCCGGAGCTGCCGATCCAGTACGCCGACTTCGCGGTCTGGCAGCGGCAGCAGCTCACCGGCGACGAACTGGACCGGCAGCTCGCGTTCTGGACCGGCCACCTGGCCGGCGCCCCGGCGGTCACCGGCCTGCCGCTGGACCGGTCCCGCCCGGCCCAGCTCGGCTTCGCCGGCGACGAGGTGCGGTTCCCGCTGCCCGACGGGCTGCTCGACCGGGTCGCCGCGTTGGCGGTCGGCGCGCAGGCCACCCCGTACATGGTGCTGCTGGCCGGCTTCGCGGCGCTGCTGTCGCGGATCTCCGGCGACACCGACGTGGTGGTCGGCGTCTCCACCGCGGGCCGCGACAACCCGGAGCTGGCGTCGCTGATCGGGATGTTCGTCAACCCGGTGGCGCTGCGCTGCGACGTCTCCGGCGACCCGACCTTCACCGACCTGCTCGGCCGGGTGCGCAACGGCCTGATCGACGCCATGGAACACGGGCAGACCCCGTTCCAGAAGATCGTCGAGGCGGTGGACCCGCAGCGTGACCCGTCCGTGCAGCCGATCTTCCAGACCGCGCTGAACTGGATCCCGGACTCCGGCCTCGACCCGGTCGAGCTGGGCACCACCAAGGACGACCTGGCGTTCGACATCACCACCGGGGAGTGCCGCCTGGTCTACCGGACCGCGCTGTTCGACCGCACGACCGCGGAGACGGTGACGCGGCGCTACGTGCGGCTGCTCGCCGCCGCGGTGGCCGAGCCGGACCGCCCGGTCGGCGCGCTGCCGCTGCTCACCGACGACGAGCGGGACCTGGTGCTGCGCGCCGGGACCGGCGCCGCGCACGACCTGCCGGCGGCCACCGTCACCGACGAGGTGCAGCGGCAGGCCGCCGCCACCCCGGACGCGCCGGCGTTGGTCTGCGACGGCGTGACGCTCAGCTACGCCGAGCTGAACACCGCCGCGAACCGGCTGGCCCGGCTGCTGGTGGCGCGCGGGGCCGGCCCGGAGACCCGGGTCGCGCTCGCCCTGCCCCGCTCCTGCGAGCTGGTGGTGGCGATGCTCGCGGTGCTCAAGTCCGGCGCCGCGTACGTGCCGGTGGACACCGCGTACCCGGCCGGGCGGATCGCCTACCTGCTGGCCGACGCCGCTCCGGCGCTGGTGGTGGCCACCGCGGACACCGCCGCGTCGGTGCCCGGCGACGCGCTGGTGCTCGACGGGGAGATCGGCGCGGACCAGCCCGGCGACGACCTCACCGACGCCGACCGGGTCGCCCCGCTGCGTCCCGACCACCCGGCGTACGTGCTGTACACCTCCGGCTCCACCGGACGCCCGAAGGGCGTGGTGGTCGAGCACCGGGCGGTGACCGCCTACCTGGCCTGGGCCCGGGCGACCTATCCGGGGCTGGCCGGCACCGCGCTGCTGCACTCGCCGGTCTCGTTCGACCTCACCGTCACCGGCCTGCTCGGCACGCTCACCGCCGGCGGCACGGTGCGGCTCGCCGCGATCGACTCCCCGGCCGCGCGGGCCGGTGGCCGGCCGTCCTTCCTCAAGGTCACCCCGAGCCACCTGCCGCTGCTCGACGGCGAGCTGTCGCCGACGGTCGACCTGGTGATCGGCGGCGAGGCGCTCAGTGGCGAGCAACTCGCCGGCTGGCGGTCCGCGCACCCCGACGTGGCGGTGGTCAACGAGTACGGCCCGACCGAGGCCACCGTCGGCTGCGTCGCGGCCCGGATCGCCCCCGGCGAACCGGTCCCGCCCGGCCCGGTGCCGATCGGCACGCCCACCTGGAACACCGGCGCGCTGCTGCTCGACGCCGCCGGTCAGCCGGTCCCACCGGGCGTGGTCGGCGAGCTGTACGTCACCGGCGCGCAGCTCGCCCGCGGCTACCACGACCGGCCCGGCCTCACCGCCGAGCGCTTCCTGCCCTGCCCGTACGGCCCGCCCGGCACACGCATGTACGCCACCGGCGACCTGGCCCGCTGGCGTTCCGACGGGACGCTCGACTACCTGGGCCGCCGCGACGACCAGGTCAAGGTGCGGGGCATGCGGATCGAGCTGGGCGAGGTCGAGGCCGCGCTGCTCGCCCACCCGGACGTACGGGCCGCCGCCGCGGCGGTGCGCACCGACGGTGGCGAGCCGATGCTGGTCGGTTACCTGGTCGGCCCGGCGCACTCCGACTCGGTCCGCGCCGAACTGGCCCGCGAGCTGCCGGCGCACCTGGTGCCGGCCGCCCTGGTCCGACTGGACACGTTGCCGTTGACGCCCAACGGCAAGCTGGACCGCGCCGCGCTGCCCGCCCCGGCGGCCACCGAACCGGCCGAGGACAGCTACGTCGCCCCGCGTACCGAGGCCGAGGCGCTGGTCGCCGAGGTGTACGCCGACATCCTCCAGGTGGAGAAGGTCGGCGCGCTTGACGACTTCTTCGCGCTCGGCGGCAACTCGCTGCGCGGCATGCGGGCGATGGCCCGGATCCGCGCCGAGGTGGACGTCGACCTGCCCATGCGGGCGCTGTTCTCCAGCCCCGTGGTGGCCGACCTGGCCGGCCAGATCGAGCAGCGGATCGCCGCCGAACTCGACGGCCTCTCCGACTCCGAGGTCGCCGCGCTGCTCGCGGCGGAAGAGGGAACCAACTGATGACCGACCTGAAGGATCCGGCCCGCGAGGCGGCCCGGCAGGCGCTGATCGCCAAGCGGTTGCGCGCCCGCCAGTCCGCCCCCGCGGCCCGGATCACCCCCCGGCCCGACGGCGCGCCGGTGCCGCTGTCCTACGCCCAGGAGCGGGTCTGGTTCATGGACCAGCTCGCCCCGGGCGAGGCGGCGTACCACATCGCGGTGCCGCTGCGGGTGCGCGGACCGCTCGACGTCGACGCGCTGCGCGCGGCCCTGGCCGCGCTCGCCGCCCGGCACGAGTCGCAGCGCACCCGATTCCCGGCCGACGCCGACGGCCGCCCCACGGTGGTGGTCGCCGACACCCCGGACGTGCCGCTGACCGTGGTGGAGGCCGCCGACGAGACCGCCGCGCAGGCGCTCGTCGACGCGGCGGCGGCCGAGCCGTTCGACCTGGCGCACGGCCCGCTGCTGCGCGCGCTGCTGATCCGGCTGACCGTCGAGGACCACGTGCTGTTCCTCGGCCAGCACCACATCGTCGGTGACGGCTGGTCGGTGGACGTGCTGCTGCGCGACCTGATCACGCTGTACCGGGGCGGCGAGCCGCCGGCCCTGCCGATCCAGTACGGCGACTTCGCCGTCTGGGAGGCCCAGGAGCTGGACGGGCCGCAGGCCCGGGCGCACGTCGACTACTGGAAGCAGCGCCTCGCCGGCATCACGCCGCTGGAACTGCCGCTGGACCGGCCCCGCCCGGCCACCCAGACCTACCGGGGCGACTTCGTCGAGTTCCAGCTCGACCCGGCGGCCACCGAGGCGCTCAACGCGCTCACCCGGGACAGCGGCGGCACGCTGTTCATGACGCTGCTGTCGGCGTACCAGGTGCTGCTGGCCCGGCACGCCGGTCAGGACGACTTCGCGGTCGGCGCGTCGGTGGCCGGCCGGTCCGCGCCGGAGCTGGAGAACGTGGTCGGCATGTTCATCAACATGCTGCCGCTGCGCGCCGAGCTGGCCGGCGACCCGACCTTCACCGAGCTGCTGGCCCGCACCCGGCGCAGCGTGCTCGACGGTTTCGAGCACGCCGAGGTGCCGTTCGCCAAGGTGGTGCACGAGCTGGGCCTGCCGCGCGACGTGAGCCGCTCGCCGGTGTTCCAGACCATGTTCGTGCTCCAGAACTACGAGATGGGCCGGTTCCGCGGCGTGTCCCGCTCCGACGAGGTCACGTTCGAGTGGACCCCGATGGAGTTGCAGGCCACCCGGTTCGACTTCGAGCTGCACGCGGTGGAGACCGTCGACGGGCTCTGGGGCAAGTTGGTCTTCAACACGGACCTGTTCGACCGGGCCACGGTCGAGCGGATGGCCCGGCGGTGGACCGCGCTGCTGGACGCGATCGTCGCCGCGCCGGACACTCCGGTGTCCCGGCTGCCGCTGCTGTCCGACGTCGAGCGGGAGCTGCTCGCCGGCTGGAACGACACCGCGGGGGACTTCCCCCGCGACGAGACGCTGCACGGCCCGGTCGAGGAGCGCGCCGCCGCCACCCCGGACGCGGTCGCGGTCACCATCGACGGGACCAGCCGCACGTACGCGGAGTTGAACGCCGAGGCCAACCGGATCGCGCACCGGCTGCGCGCGGCCGGCGTCGGCCCGGAGACGCTGGTCGGGGTGTGCGCGGAACGCTCGGTCGAGCTGGTCGCCGGCCTGCTCGGCGTGCTCAAGGCCGGCGGCGCCTACCTGCCGCTGGACCCGGAGTACCCGGCGGACCGGCTGGCCTTCATGGTCACCGACGCGGACGCGCCGGTGGTGCTGGTCCAGTCGCACCTGCGTGACGTGCTGCCGGCCACCACCGCCACCGTGCTCGACCTCGACGACGCGTCGGTCTGGGCCGACCAGCCGGTCACCGACCCGACGCCGGTGGCCGGGCCGGAACACCTGGCGTACGTCATCTACACCTCCGGTTCCACCGGCCGCCCGAAGGGGGTGCCGAACACCCACCGGGGCATCGTCAACCGGCTCGACTGGATGCAGCGGACCTACGGGCTCGGCGCCGACGACGCGGTGCTCCAGAAGACGCCGGCCAGCTTCGACGTGTCGGTCTGGGAGTTCTTCTGGCCGCTGCGCACCGGGGCCCGGTTGGTGCTGGCCAAGCCCGGCGGGCACAAGGACGCCGGCTACCTGCGCGACCTGCTGGTGTCCGAGCGGATCACCACCACCCACTTCGTGCCGTCGATGCTGACCGTGTTCCTGGCCGAGGAGGGCGTGGAGGCGGCCACCGCGCTGCGGCGGGTGATCTGCTCCGGCGAGGAGCTGCCGCTGACCTCGGCGGTCGACTTCACCGCCCGGCTGCCCTGGTGCGGCCTGCACAACCTGTACGGCCCGACCGAGGCGGCCATCGACGTCACCTCCTGGGCGTGTGAGCCGGAGCGGCTGGCGCAGGTGACGAGCGTGCCGATCGGCGCGCCGATCGCGAACCTGCGGCTGCACGTGCTCGACGCGTCGGGGGCGCAGTGCCCGGTCGGCGTCGCCGGTGAGCTGCACCTCGGTGGCGTCGGCCTGGCCCGCGGCTACCACCGGCGGCCGGCGCTGACCGCGGAGAAGTTCGTTCCCGACCCGTTCTCCTTCGAGCCGGGGGCCCGGCTCTACCGCACCGGCGACCTGGCCCGCTGGGTCGTCGGGCCGGACGGCGCCGGGGTGATCGAGTTCCTCGGCCGGATCGACCACCAGGTCAAGCTGCGCGGCCTGCGCATCGAGCTGGGCGAGATCGAGAGCGCGCTGCGCGAGCAGCCCGACGTCACCGAGGCCACGGTGATCGTCCGCGAGGACAGCCCGGGCGACAAGCGGCTCACCGCGTACCTGGTGGGGGCGGCCGAGCACGCCGCGCTGAAGGCGGCGCTCAAGGACACGCTGCCGGAGTACATGGTGCCGGCCGCGTTCGTCACGCTCGACGCGCTGCCGCTGACCCCGAACGGCAAGCTCGACCGCAAGGCGCTGCCCGCGCCGGTGGTCACCCGCGAGGCGTCGGTGGCGCTGGTCGAGCCGCGGGACGACACCGAGCGGGCCCTCGCGGCGATCTGGTCGGAGGTGCTGGGCGTGGAGACGCTTGGCATCGACGACGACTTCTTCGACCTGGGCGGGCACTCCATGCTCGCCACCCAGGTGGTCGCCAAGATCCGCAAGGCGGAGCTGGGCGGCCGGGCGGTCGGCGTGATGGACCTGTTCCAGAAGCGCACCATCCGGGACCTGGCCGCGTTCATCTCCGGCGACGCCACCCAGGAGGGGCCACGCCGGCTGCTCTACGAGCTGACCAAGCCGATCCCGGTGGCCAAGCGGGTGCTGACGTACGTCTGCGTCCCGTACGGCGGCGGCAGCGCCATCGTCTACCAGCCGCTCGCGGACGCGCTGCCGGCCGGGTACGGACTGTGGTCGCTCGCCATCCCCGGCCACGACGTCGGTCTCACCGAGGACGCGCTGCCGTTCGACGAGCTGACCACCCGGGTCGCGGACGAGATCGTGGAGCGGGTCGAGGGCCCGATCGCGCTCTACGGCCACTGCGGCGTGGGCAGCGCGATCGTCGCCGAGGTGGCCCGCAAGGTGGAGGCGGCCGGCCGGGACCTGGCCGCCGTCTACATCGGCGCGATGTTCCCGTTCGCCCGTCCGAAGGGCCCGTTCGCCGCCGCGCGCAACCGGTTGGAGCAGCTCCGCAGCAACAAGCACTACGCGAGCTGGCTCAAGTCGATGGGCGTGGACACCGACGAGCTGGACCCGGAGCAGGCCGACCGGATCATCAGCAACATGCGGGCCGACTCCCGCGCCTCGGAGGAGTACTTCACCCGGCTGCTGGACCGGCAGGCGACGAAGCTGCGCGCGCCGATCATCTCGGTGGTCGGCTCCGAGGACCCGGTCACCGACTACTACCGCGAGCGGTACGCCGAGTGGCAGTTCCTCAGCGACACGCTGGGGTTGGTGGTGCTCGACCAGGCCGGGCACTTCTTCCTGAAGTACCGGGCCGAGGAGCTGGCCGAGATCGTCACCCGCGCGCATCCGGCGGTGGTGGCCGGTGACCTCACCGGACTGGATCCGGCGGCCCGGGGCGAGGACGCCGGCTGGGCGGTGCACGACATGCTCCGGGTCGGCGCGGACCGCAAGCCGACCACCACGGTCAAGCCGAGCATGGGCCGGTTCCTGGCGGTCACGATCGGGCAGCTCGTCTCCAGCACCGGGTCGGCGCTGACCGCGTTCGCGTTGCCGATCTGGCTGTTCAACCGCACCGGCTCGGTGGCCGACCTCGGTCTGCTCTGGGCGTTGGCGCTGATCTGCGGCGTGCTCATGCTGCCGGTGGCCGGCGCGCTGGTCGACCGGGTCAGCCGGCGCCGGATCATGATGCTGGCGAGTTCCGTCGCCGGCTCGGTGCAACTGGTGCTGGCCGCCCTGCTGTGGACCGACAACCTGGTGCTCTGGCACATCTACCTGCTGGTGGCGTTCAGTTCGGTGGCCGGGTCGTTCCAACGGATCGCGTTCCAGTCGGCGGTGCCGCAGCTCGTGCCGAAGCGCTACCTCGGGCACGCGATGGGCATCACCCAGCTCTCCACCGGCGTGGCCACGCTGCTCATGCCGGCGTTCGCCGCCGGCCTGCTCGCCGCCATCGAACTCAAGGGCATCCTGATCGTCGACGTGGCCAGCTATGTGGTCGCGGTGCTCACGCTGGCCGTGGTCCGCTTCCCGGACCTGCTCGGCTGGCGCCCCCGGGAACGGCTGCTGGTGGCCATCGCGAACGGCATGCGCTACTCGTGGCAGCACCGCGGGTTCCGGCTGATGCTCGGCTACTTCGCGCTGGGCAACATCTTCCTGGCCCCGGCGCTGGTGCTCACCACCCCGCTGGTGCTGTCGTTCGGCAGCCCGACCCAGGTGGCGCAGGTCGCGCTCGCCGAGGCGGTGGGCGCGGTGCTCGGCGGCGTGCTGATGTCGCTGTGGGGCGGGCCGCGCAAGCGCCGGATGATCGGCGTGCTGATCGGCAACCTGGGCACCGCGATCGGCTGCGTGCTGATCGGGTTGGACGCCTCGATCGTGATGATCTGCGTGGGCTTCTGCTGGCTGGCCATGGCGATGACCACCGCGCAGTCGATCTACGCGACCATCGTCCAGGTGAAGGTGCCGCAGCGTTTCCACGGTCGGGTGTTCAGCCTGAACCAGACCATCTCGTGGTCCACGCTGCCGATCGGGTTCGCGCTGCTGGCGCCGGCCGCCACCGCGCTGTTCGAGCCGATGCTCGCCCCGGGCGGGTCGTTGGCCGGCAGCGTGGGCGCGGTGATCGGCACCGGTCCGGGCCGGGGCATCGGCTTCGCGTACGTCTGCTTCGGGGTGATCCTGATCCTGATCACCCTGGGCGGCTTCGGGATCCGGTTGCTGCGTCGCTTCGACCTGGAGGTCGAGGACTCCCTGCCGGACGACCTGATCGGCGCCCAGGAGCGGGAGAAGCGCCTGGCCGCCAAGGCGGAGACCCGGGAGCCCGTCCCGGCCTGACCCACCCACCCCACGCGGTTGATCAAGGAGTTCGCGTCGGTTCCCGAGCCCGGGGCCGACGCGAACTCCTTGATCGTCGGGTCGTTCAGTTCAAGGCGATGTAGAGCCGCTCACCGGCGGGTTGGTAACCGACGCGCTGGTACACCCGCCACGACTCCGCGCCGCCGGCCTCCAGCCAGGCGACCTCGGCGCCCGCGTCGAAGAGTCGCCGGGTCGTCTCGGCGGTGATCGCGCCGGCCAGCCCCCGGCGGCGGTAGGGCTCGCGGACGGCGATGCCGGCCACCTCGCTCACCCCGTCGGTGGGCCGGGCCGCCCCGCCGCCGCCCGCGCAGGCGCCGGACCCGGTGACCGCCATGACGGCCACGCCGCCGGCCTCCTGCTGGCGCCGGAGCCGGGCGACGTCCGCGGCGGAGGCCGCCGCGGCCTGGCCGAAGGCGTCGTTCTGCGCGCCGATCAGCGCGGCCCGCTGGCCGTCGTCGGCCGGTTCGATCAGTGCGACGTCGTCGGGCGTGGGTGGTGTCCGCAGGGTGTCCGGCACACAGAGCAGGTAGGTGTGCCGGGCTTCCGGGACGAACCCGGCGGCGAGCAGCAGCGACTCCAGGGCGGGGGCGCAACTGGCGACGTACTCCAGGCGGGGGCGACGACCCGCCGCCCGGAAGGCGTCGACCAGCGCGGTGACGTCGGCCGCGGTGACGGCCTCGCCCGGACGCGGCGTGGCGTAGTTGATGTGCGGGCTGACCGTGGTCGGGTCGATACCCACCACGAACGGCCCGACTTCCAGGGCCGCGGGTCGCGTCGACAGGGTGGCGACGACGCTCTGTTGGACGCGAGCATCCATGATCAACGTAAAACCTCGATGCGGGAGAGAAACGACGGCGGACGGACACGCGTCGGACCGCCGAACCGTTGCCGTACGGCGCGACAGGTCATCCGTCGCGCGGTCGACACTCAGGCGGCCGCTCGGCCCACCTGGATCACAGGCGTCATTCCCTCATGCGCAGTGCCACGCCGATCGCGTGGTCGGGGCAACGGTGCCGCAGCCGGCGGCGGCCTGTCAAGCCTCGGTCGGTGCGGGTGTCGGTGGGGGCTGGCATGGTGGAGGCATGTGCCGGAACATTCGCGTGCTCCACAACTTCGAGCCGCCCGCGACCGATGACGAGATCGAAGCCGCCGCCGTGCAGTACGTGCGCAAGGTCAGCGGCGCCACCCGGCCGTCCGCGGCCAACCAGGCGGCGTTCGACGAGGCGGTCCGTGCCGTCACGGCGGCCACCCGCACCCTGCTGGACAGCCTCGTGACGACGGCGCCGTCCAAGGATCGCGAGGTGGAGGCCGCGAAGGCCAGGGCGCGTGCCGCCGAGCGGTACGGACCCCGGACGGCGTCCTGAGCCGATCCGTCGCCCTCCGACCCGGGGGCCGCGGAACGCGACCCGTCGGCCCGGGGGAATGAGCCGCCCCCGTCAGGCGGCCTCGTCGGCGGGCACCTCCGCCGGGTCCGTGATCCACGCGGAGTAGACGGGCAGGGCGTGCCACGGGCCGCCGCCGGTGTCCGTGGCCACCGCCACCACCGCGTACGGGTGGCCGAAGCGCAGGTCGGCGACCCGGGCCACACCTTCCGGAGGCAGCCCGGCCACCATCCCGAACGCGGTCACCGCGGCGGCCTCGAAGCCGTAGCGGCCGAACCGGGCCACCGCCGACTGCGCCGCGGAGAACGGCGGCTCGGCCAACCCGAGCAGTCCCCCCAGCGCCCGCGCCGCCGCGTCGAAGCCGAACCCGGCCGACGTCAGGTCGTGCCGGCTCTCCGCCGCCCAGCACGGCAGCACGGCGGTGGCGCGCTCCTCCCGGCCGTCCCGGGCGAACGTCCGGGTCGGCTGTTCACGCACCGTCCAGAGCGGGCTCTCGCCCAGCGGCAGGTCGAACAACGACCGCTGCCCGGGCACCGGCCCGTCCGGCGCGACGGCGGCGGTCACGGCCACCTGCTGCGCGGCGGCCAGCACCGCGTCGGACGGCACCTGCGGCGCGGCGGCCACGGACACCACAAGCATCCCGGCGCCGTCGTCGCCCGCGCGCGCCGGCGCCACGTGCACCGCGACGTCCCCGGCCCGCTCGGTGCCCACCACCGCGCAGCGGTGCCCGACCGGGGGCGTCCGCAGCACCTGCCGCAGCCGGCCGGCCCACGCGCTGCCCGCGCCCAGTTCCCCGGCCGGCGCCAGCTCGAACGGGTCGGCCCAGGACACCCGGGTGGCCAGCGCGCTCGCCAGGACGAGCAGCGTCTCCGGCGCGACGTCGACCGGGAACCGCTGCACCAGGCCGCCGGTGCGTTCCCGGGCCCACGCGTCCAGCGCCGCCTGATCGGGCAGTGGTCCGCGCTCGGTCCGCCCGGGTAGCCCGGCCCGCCATTCGGTCAACTCCTCGAACGGCGTCCGCTCCCACAGCGCGGTGGCCGCGGCGACCATCGGGTGCGGCGCGCCCAGCAGCGCGCGGGCCGACGCGGCGGCGTCGTCCGGGTCGACCCCGAGGGCCTCGCCGAGCGTCGCCCGGGCCTGCCCGGTGGCGGCCGGACCGGTGAGCGCCAGCAGCAGCCAGGCGCCCAGCGGCGACGCGACGTGGTGGGTGTCGCCGGCGGCGGTGTGCAGCCGCTCGGCGTACCGGGCCAGGGGGGTGTGGAGTGGATTCACCCGTCCCACTCTGCCGGTTGCCGGGCCCGTCGGCACGCCGGCTCAGGACCACAGTTCGAACGGCTCGTCGATCTCCTCGCCGGCCAGGAACGTCGGCAGCAGCTCCGGCAGTCGGCCGGGATAGCAGCGTGGCCGCTCCGCGAGCACCTCGGCCACCGGCCACCAGCGGAATCCGAAGTAGTCCTCCACCTCGTAGTCCATCCGCTGGGCGCCGTCCACGTCCGGCCCCGGCCCGGGCAGCCGCACCGGCACCACCACCTCGTCCTGGAGGTGCCGGCGCTGCCGGTGCCGGAAACTGGCCCGCCGCCGCCAGGTGGGCGCGCCGATCTCCTCCGGCGCGACCACGATGCCCGTCTCCTCGCGCAGCTCGCGCACCGCCGCCTCCCGGTACGTCTCGCCCGGGTCCAGCCCACCGCCCGGCAGTTCCCACCACACGCCCAGGTCGGGATGCTCCGGGTCGCGGGTGTGGAACAGCAGCAGCCGGTCGGCGGTGTCGAGCACCACCAGCCGCACGGCGCGGCGCTCGAACAGCGGCAGATCGCGTGGCAGCTCCATGCCGGGCAGCGTAGACAGGGTCCCGCTCAGCGCCTCCGGGAGCGGAAGGGGACCCGGGTGGCGCGTGCCGCCACGGTTGGCGCGGCCTGTTCGGCGCCGCAACGGGGACAGCGCACGCGGACGCCGGGCGGCCGTTCCGGCGCGCGCAGGCGCTGGCCGCACCGGCAGGCGAACACCACCGACCGCACCATCCGCAGGTACTCCGCCCGGTCCCGCCGGGGCCACCGGCCGTGGCAGCGCCGGCACAGCCGCGGCGGAAAGCTGTGGTACCAGGCCATCGCGGCGGCGCCCGCGAGCATCACCGCCCCGGACACCGCGAGGCCCAGCGGCGCGGCCAGGGCCGGCAGCGCCGCCGCCGGGTCACCCGCCCACGCGGTACGCACCCCGACCGCGACCAGCAGCACGACCACGGGTACGCCGAGCACGGTCGCGGTGAATCCCCACCCGAACACGATCACGCCGAGCACGAACACCGTCGTGGCCCGCCGCGGCGCCCACCGTGCCACGCCGTACCCACCGCAGCGCGGACAGTCCGGCGGGGCCGGGTGCGGCACGGACCGCAGCACCGTCGGGGCGAGCCACCCGAGAAGCAGCTTCAGCAGCTCCTCGGCCACCTTCGTGACAAGCGCCTGAAGGAATGCACCCACGGTCGTCCCCCTCACCCCTCTGCCATCGTGGCGACCGGAGGCGGGTGGACCGAGCGTGGCGCGTGACGGTCATCCGACACCGTCCGGATCTGGGAGGATGGCGGCCATGTCGCAACTGTTCGGGGAGACGGCCGGCACCTACCACGAGGCCCGACCGGGCTACCCGACCGCGCTCGCGGACGCGATCCGGGACTACCACGGCGGCGAACCCGGCACGCTTGTCGAGATCGGCGCCGGCACCGGGCTGGCCACCGCCGTGCTGCTCGGTCTCGGCGCGACCACGACCTGCGTCGAGCCGGACGCGCGGATGGCCGGCGTGCTCGCCGAGCGGTTCCCGGGCGTCCACGTGGTGACCGCGAGCTTCGAGCAGTGGCCCCCGCCGGCCGGCGGCGTCGACGTGCTGGCCTGCGCGATGGCCTGGCACTGGCTCGACCCGGCCACCCGCAACCGGCGCGCGCACGACGCGTTGCGTCCCGGCGGCACGCTCGCCGTCCTCAGCCACCGCTACGCCTACGTCGAGGCGGCGCAGGCCGAGGCGATCCGGGCCGCGTTCACCGCCGCCGACCCGGACGACCGGGGCGACCGGGCCGACGGCTGGTTCCACGACGACATCGCCGACAGCGGCTGCTTCACCGACCTGCGCCTGTCCCGGTTCCGCCGGTCGGTGCCGCTGGACACCGCCGCCTACCTGCGGCTTGTCGACACGTTCTCACCGCAGTTGCGCCGCCCGCCGGAGCTGCGCGAGCGGGTCCGCGCCGCGGTCGGCGCCGCGGTCGACGGCTTCGGCGGCACGGTCCTGCTGGACCTGCGCACCACGCTCGTCCTGGCCCGCCGCCCGGGCTGACCGCCCGCCGCCCGGACCGCGCGCCGGGGTGCCGCCGGTCCGGCCCGGACGGGTCAGTCGGCGTCGATCACGCGGGCCACCTCCGGCGGCAACGGGTACGGCCGTTCCGGCGGGAGCAGCGCCGCCGCGCCGGCCTCGTCGCCGGCGGTGAGCCGGCCGTGCACCGACCGGGCCAGCGCGGTGACGTCGGTGAGGCCGACCAGCCACTCGTCGACGTACCGCCGGACCGCCTCGCCGGAGAGTCCCACCTGCACCGACCGGTGGGCCAGCGGGGCCAGCCGCAGCGACCGTTCCGGGTCCCACTGCACGCGGACCGGGCTGGCCCGTAGAGCGCTGCGCCAGGCGTCCCGGTGCGGGTGCAGCCGCGGGTCGTGGTCGCTGAGGCAGGCGTGCCGAAGCGCCCACTCGAACCCGGCGCGGCTGATCTCGACCGCGAGCACCCGTTCCTGGCCGGGCTTGAGCGCCCAGCCGCAGCGGTACATCATCCAGCGGAACGACGGCTTGATCCAGGTCATCCGCTCCCGCTTGAACGGCGGCACGAACCGGCCGGCGGCCAGCGCCGCGTCGGCGATCTCCGCCGGGTACGCCTGGTAGACGGTGACGGTGCCGTCGGTGAAGGCGGCCCGGATCTGGTGGCGGGGAACGGTCACCGCTGCATGGTGGCGAACCGGGCGGTGGGCCGCCACCGGTTTCCCCCGCGCGCCGACCCGCTAGGCTGCCGGCCGTGGCAGGTCTGTTGAGGAACGTGGCGTCCCGGCTGGGTCGGATCACCGGGGGCGCCGCCGCGCCGGCTCGCCCGGGTGGACCGATCCCGGCCCAGGTCGCGCGCCGGCGCCAGGTCAGCGCGTTGCAGCGCCGCGAGCTGTCGTACGCGCCGGAGCCGGACGGGCAGGCCGATCCCGGGGAGATCGTCTGGACCTGGGTGCCCTACGAGGACGACCCCCGGCAGGGCAAGGACCGGCCGGTGCTGGTGGTGGGCCGACAGAGCCGCACGCTGTTCGGCCTGATGTTGTCCAGTCAGGGCGAGCGGGACGGCCAGCGGCACTGGCTGTCGCTCGGCCCGGGGGAGTGGGACCGGGACCGACGGCCGAGCTGGGTCCGCCTGGACCGGGTGCTCACCATGCGCGAGGACAGCATCCGCCGGGAGGGCGCGGTGCTGGACCGGCCCCGGTTCGACCGGGTCGGCCAGGCGCTGCGCTCCGGCTACGGCTGGCGCTGAGCCACCCGGCCCGGAGTCCACGCCCGCCCGGAGGACCGGCCGGCGCTGACCGTGGGGCGGGTCAGTGCTCGGCGACGAGTTGGCGTGGCGGGCGGACGGCGCCGAGCGTCTTCGCCTCGTACATGGCGGCGTCGGCGCGGCACAGCGCGTCCGCGAGCTGGGCGGGGCCGTGCACCGGGGCGAGCCCGACCGAGGCGGTGACCCGGATGCTGCGCCCGCCGAGCGGGATCGGCGCGGCCAGCGCCTCGCAGAGCCGGCGGGTGGCGTGCTCGATCCAGCGCCGGTCGGCGGTGGGGCTGGCCAGCAGGCCGGCGAACTCGTCACCGCCGAGTCGGGCCACCAGGTTGTTGCCGGCGAAGGCGGCCAGTCGTTGGGCCACGCTGACCAGCACCTGATCCCCGGCGGCGTGCCCGTAGCGGTCGTTGATCTGTTTGAAGCCGTTCAGGTCGAGCACCACCGCCACCAGGGGCTGCCCGGCGGGATCGGTGAGCAGGGTGGCGGCCAGCCGGAAGAAGGCGCGGCGGTTGGGCAGCCCGGTGAGCGGGTCGTGGCTGGCGGCGTGCCGCTCGGCGGCCAGCTCCGCCTGGAGCAGTTCCAGCTCGGCCTCGGCGCGTACGGCCCGGCGACGGAGCTGCCAGGCGGAGAGCAGCGCGCCGGCGGCGGAGATGCCGGAGGCGACGGTCATCGGATCCGGCACGCGCCCTCCTCACCAGTCCCCGGCCGCGCGCAGCGGCTTCCGAGGGCCGGGTTCAGGTCACCGAAAGTGAGCGACCCGGCACACCGTAGTTCGGTTATCATGCTCGCTGTCCATTGCAGATGCAATAGCAGATGCACGTGCATTCCAAACCTCAGTCGACAGACGTCGCCACCCACCGCACCTCCCCGCGGCCTCGGCTGGCTCTTCCCGAAGGACGCCCATGCAATCGCCCCCGAACGGCGTACCCGTGACCGAGTTGCCCCCGATGCAGTGGTTGAAGAGTCGCCGTAGCAATCCCAGCGGCAACTGCGTCGAGCTGGCCGAGCTGCCCGGCGGCAGCGGCATCGCGGTACGCAACTCCCGCCACCCCGACGGGCCGGCGTTGATCTACACGGTGGACGAGATCGAGGCGTTCGTGCTCGGCGCCCGGGACGGGGACTTCGACCACCTGATCCCGCCGTCCCGTAGGCGGGACTGATTCCGCCTTCTGGAGGAGTTCACCTCACTGTCGGTTCATGGCATGCTTACTCGTCGGCCGGGAGGGCACCCGGTCGGGAAGCAGCCGGGATGCGAGGGCGGTCAGGTGGTCACGGTGCCCGTCGAGGGTGGACCGACAAGTGGTCCCACGGTGCTGCGCATGCTGCTCGGCGCGCAGCTGCGCCGCCTGCGGGAGGGCGCCGGGGTCAGCCGGGAGGGCGCCGGCTGGGAGATCCGCTCCTCCGAGTCCAAGATCAGCCGGATGGAGCTGGGCCGGGTCGGGTTCAAGGAACGCGATGTCGCCGACCTGCTCACGCTCTACGGCGTCACCGCGCCGGACGAGCGCGCCGCGCTGCTCAAGCTGGCCCGGGACGCGAACAGCCCGGGCTGGTGGCACCGCTACGGCGACGTGCTGCCCGCCTGGTTCCAGTCCTACCTCGGGCTGGAGGCCGCCGCCGCGCTGATCCGCACGTACGAGGTGCAGTTCGTGCCGGGCCTGCTGCAGACCGCCGCGTACGCGCGGGAGGTGATCCTGCTCGGGCACCGCGGCGCCGCGCCGATGGAGCTGGACCGGCGCGTCGACCTGCGGATGGAGCGCCAGGAGCTGCTGCGTCGCGCCAACCCGCCGCAGCTGTGGGCGGTGCTGGACGAGGCGGTGCTGCGTCGGCCGATCGGCGGCGCCGCGGTGATGCGCGAGCAGCTGGACGCGCTGATCGAGGCGACCGCCGCGCCGCACGTGCGGCTCCAGATCGTCCCGTTCACCGCCGGCGGGCACGCGGCCGCCAGCGGCGCCTTCAGCATCCTGCGCTTCGGCGACGAGGACCTGCCGGACATCGTCTACATCGAGCAGTTGACCAGCGCCATCTACCTCGACAAGCGCGACGACCTCGACTACTACGCCGAGGCGATGGAGCGGCTGTGCGTCGAGGCCGCGCCGCCGGAGCGCACCCCGGAGCTGCTGGCCCGGGTCCGCGACGAGCTCTACCCGGCCTGACCCCCGCCCCGGCGGGCTATACCATGACCGGCGACCGGAGACAGTGGACGCACGTCCGCCCCGCAACGGTGGCGTGCGAGTCGTGGAGGCGGCCTTGACCAGCGAGACGAGCGGCACGGCGACCGAGCCGGGCCACCCGGCCGACCGGATCGACACCTCGGTGGCCCACCCGGCCCGGCGGTACAACTACTGGCTCGGCGGCAAGGACAACTTCCAGGCCGACCGGGAGTCCGGCGACGCGATGGCCGCCGCCTTCCCGACGATCCGGCTCAGCGCGCTGGAGAACCGGCGGTTCCTGCGGCGTGCGGTCCGGCACCTGGCCGCCGAGGCGGGCATCCGGCAGTTCCTCGACATCGGCACCGGCATCCCGACCGCGGACAACACGCACGAGGTGGCCCAGGCCGCCGACCCGCGCGCCCGGGTGGTCTACGTCGACAACGACCCGATCGTGCTGGCCCACGCCCGGGCGCTGCTCACCAGCTCACCCGAGGGCGCCACCGCCTACCTCGACGCGGACCTGCGCGACCCGGAGAAGATCCTCGCCCACCCCGACCTGCGCCGCACGCTGGACCTGTCCGAGCCGGTCGCGTTGATGCTCATCGCGGTGCTGCACTTCGTGCCGGACCCGGACGACCCCTACGGCACGGTCGCCCGGCTGCTGGACGCGCTGCCGGCCGGCAGCTACCTGGTCGCCTCGCACGCCACCCACGACCACCTGCCGGCCCCGCTCGCGAACGAGGCGAGGGCGGCGGCCCGGGGCGGCCCGCACGGCACCATCAACCTGCGTGGGCGGGACGAGTTCGTGCGCTTCTTCGCCGGCCTCGACATGGTCGAGCCGGGCGTCTGCTCGGTGGCCGAGTGGCGCGCCGACGGCGAGCCCGAGCCGCGGCCCTCCGCGGCCGACGTCAGCATGTACGGCGGGGTGGCCCGCAAGCCCTGACCGACGCGCCGCCCGGCACGAGCCGGATGCGGGTTGGTGCGGCCCGGGGGTGGCCGGGCAGACTGGGGGATCATGTCGCCGTTCACGCCCGACCTCCGGCTGCACGACCGGTACGTCCTGCGCGAGCGCATCGGGCTCGGTGGGATGTCCGAGGTGTGGCGCGCCGACGACGAGGTGCTGCACCGCCCGGTCGCGGTCAAGGCGCTCGCCGGCCGGCTCGCCGCCGACCCGCAGCTGCGCGCCACCATCCAGCGTGAGGCCCGCGCCGCCGCGCGGCTCACCCACCCGCACGTGACCCAGGTGTACGACTACGGCGAGGCCACGCTGCCCGGCGGGGTGGTGACGCCGTACCTGGTGATGGAGCTGGTGGCCGGTCAGACACTTGCCGACCGGCTGGCCGGCGGGCCGCTGGCCTGGCCGGACGCGCTCCGGACGGCCGGGCAGGTGGCCGCCGCGCTGGCCGCCGCGCACCGGATCGGCGTGGTGCACCGGGACGTGAAGCCGGCCAACGTGATGCTCACCGAGACCGGCGCGAAGGTGCTCGACTTCGGCATCGCCGCGCCGGCCGGCCCGCTCCAGCCGGCCGCCGGGCCGGTCGGGGAACCGCTGGCCGGCACCCCGGCCTACTTCGCCCCGGAACGACTCGATCCCGGGCCCACCCACCCGGCCGGCGACGTGTACGCGCTCGGCGCGCTGCTCTACCGCAGCCTCACCGGCCGGCCCCCGCTGCCGGTGCGGACCTGGGACGACGTGGTGGACCTGCGGGACCGGCGACCCCCGGTGCCGCCGCTGCGGGTGCCCGGGCTGCCCGCCGACGTCGCCGACCTGGTGCTGGCCTGCCTGGCGCTCGACCCGGCCCGGCGACCCACCGCCGCACGGGTCGCCGACCGGCTCGGCGCGGGCCGTCCGGTCGACCCGCCGACCGCGGTCCTGCCCACGGTGGCCCGGGTGGCGCACCCCGCCACGCTGGTCGGGCGGCCCGCCGGGGCGGCCCGCCCGGTCCCGCCGACCCGCCCGGAGGTCCCGCCGAACCGGCTCACCGGCGTGCTGGTCGCCGGCGCGGTGGTGCTGCTGCTCGCGCTTGTCGGCGCGTTGGTCTTCGACAGCCGTTCCGGGACGCCGCGGGCCGCTACGCCGCCGGCCGTGGTCCCACCGCCCGCGCCCGCGTCGAGCAGCGCCCGCCCGGCGCCGACGCGCGTACCGCCGTCGTCGGCGGCGGCCGAGCCGGTCACCGCCCGACAGCTCGCGGATCGCTTCACCGCCCTGCTGGACCGCGCCGAGGCGGCCCGGCTGATCGACCGCAAGACCGCCGACGACCTGCGGAAGAAGGCCGCCGAACTGGACCGGGGCAAGCTCAGGGACCGCGCCAAGCGGGTCGAGGACCTGCACGAGCGGATCGAGGACGCGGCCGACGACGACAAGCTCGACGGCGCGACCGCCGCCGCGCTGCGCCGACTGCTCGACGCCTACGACCGGGTGCGTGGCGGCGGCTGACCGGCCGGCGTCGGACGGTCGGGCCGGGTGACCGCGGTTCGGCCGTAACCGGTGCCGCTTTCCGTGGTCGCCGGCCGGGTCGCCCCGTACCGTGGTCGGATGATCGGAAACGCACAGCTGCTCGCCGGCCCCCGGGTGAGTGCCGCGCGGGCCGCGGAGCCGGCCGGCGAAGGACCCGTCGGCTGGGTCACCGGCCTGGTGGAACGCCTCGGCGGCCCCGGGGCCGGGCTCGCGGTGGCGCTGGAGAACCTGTTCCCGCCCATTCCCAGCGAGGTCATCCTGCCGCTGGCCGGGTTCACCGCCAGCCAGGGTCGGATGAGCCTGTTCGGCGCGATCGCCTGGACCACGCTCGGGTCGGTGCTGGGCGCGCTGGCGCTCTACTACGTCGGGGCGGCGCTCGGGCGGGACCGGATGCGCGCCCTGGCCGGCCGGCTGCCGCTGATCAAGCTGGCGGACGTGGACCGCACCGAGGCGTGGTTCCTGCGGCACGGCGTCAAGGCCGTGTTCTTCGGCCGGATGATCCCGATCTTCCGGAGCCTGATCTCGATCCCGGCCGGCGTGGAACGGATGCCGGTGCCGGTGTTCCTGCTCTTCACCGCGCTGGGCAGTCTGATCTGGAACACCGCGTTCGTGCTCGCCGGCTATCTGCTGGGCGAGAACTGGCACGTGGTCGAGGCGTACGTCGGCACGCTCCAGAACGTGGTCATCCTGGCGGTCGTGGGCGGCGTCGGCTGGTTCGTGGTGAGCCGGGTCCGCCGCAACCGCCGGTCCACACCGGACGCGCCGCCCCGGTCGGGCACGGTCTACCGGGGCGGCTGGTACGGCACCGACGACGATCAGCAGGCCGGGTAGAGGCGGCGGGTGCCGGTGCCGGCGGTCCAGGCGGCCGGGTCGCTGAACCGGCAGCCGAAGCCCGGCGCCGCCACCGCCCGGGGATCGGTGACCGGGTCGCCGGCCGGACGCTGGCCGGTGCGTACCCAGCGGGTCAGGTCGTCCCAGGCGGCGCCGGCCTCGGCGGGGCTGAACTCGCAGTGCTGCGTGCTCCGGACCGCGCGTTGCACAAGCAGCCGGGACCGGCCGTGCCGGGCCACGTCGCGGGCGTACGCCTGCTCCATCCGGAACGGCACGAAGAGGTCACCGAGGCCGTGCAGGCTGAGCACCGGCACGGTGGGGCGGCCGGCGATCCGGGGCACCTCGGTCAGACCGGGGGAGAGCCGCTGCCGGAGGTTCTCCGGCGCGACCCGCTGCACGGTCGCGTTCAGGTCCACCGGCTGGTTCGGGGCGTACCTGGTGAACAGGTTCGTGGCGAGCTGGCCGGGCCGCTGGGCGGGGGAGTCGCCGCCGTTGGTGGTGGCGATGCCGAACAGGAAGTCCTTCCACACCGCGAACGCCGCGTCGGCGCCCGGCCGGACGCCGCCGGAGCGGGCCACGGTGACCGCGCGCAGTTGCCTGCCGAGCGCGTTGGTGGTGTCCGGGCCGGTGGGCGTGAGGCCGGCCAGCCCGGTCGCCACCTGGATGCGGGGCACCGCGTTCGTCAGGTAGTCGGCCGGCGGCGGGTAGGCGCGCACGCCGGTCAGCGCCTGCGCGACCAGGTTGTAGTCCAGCAGGTAGTCGAACAGCTCCTGGTCGCCGAGCACCCCGCACATCGGCAGCGCGCCGGCGTAGTAGCCCGGGTACTGCTCCAGCGAGCGGCCGATGACGTGCCCGCCGAGGGAGACGCCGGCGATGAGCACCCGGTGCGGCCGTCGCACGGTGCGGGCGAACAGGTCGGCGAGGGCCCGGGTGCCGAGCACGCCGGAGCGGACGTCGTAGCCGTTGCGGTCGTACGAGGAGGACGCCCAGGCGTACCCCTGGGACAGCAGGCGGTGCCGCAGGTCGAACGCGGGCGGCTCGGGGGAGAGTTCGGTGCCCTGGCCGCGGTAGCCGTGCGCCCACATCACCAGGTCGCCGTTCCACTTCGCCGGGACCTCGACGACGTAGCCGGCGTGCGCGTGCACGCCCTGCCGGACGGTGGTGGCGGCGCCGTCCACGACCAGCGGCGGCAGCGGCGGGTTGACGATGGTGTAGCCGGGCAGCGGCTGGCTGCCGTCGTCGTGGCCGGCGGCGTGCGCGGGCGCCGCGCCGACCAGGCCGAGCGCGAGCGCGAGGGCGGCGCCGGCGGCGAGCAGCCGGCGGGTGGGTGAGGTCTGCATCGCTGCTCCCCGGGGACGGGTGCCGCCCCGGGGCGCGGGGCGGCGGGGCGGGACGGATGCCTACCGGCCGGTAGCGATCTGAACCTAGGCGGGGCGTCGAGGGCTGTCAATCGTTGACGGACCGGCCGCCGCCGGAATGAACCGTGGTGGAAACGGAGACGTATGACCCGGTGGGGACCGGCGAGAGGGGACGACCATGACGGCATCCGGGGACGACGCCGACCTGCCCGACACACGGTGGTCCGGCGCCGCCCGCTGGCTGTCCGCCGCCGCCGTGCTGGTGGTCGTGCTCGGCGCGGTGGCGGTCGCGGTGACGCTGTCCAATCCAGCCCGTCTCGGGGTGGTCTTCTCCGGCGGCCCGCCGCCCTCGCCGGCCGCCGACCCGGGTGGCTCCGGCGGTGTCGGCGGCGCCGAGGAGGCCGCCACCGAGACGCTCACCGCGCCGCGCGGGGACCGCAGGCGGGCCGACTTCGAGCTGGTCGACGGCCTGACCAGCTTCACGCTGCGGGCCGCCGACCTGGGCGACGACCTGTACCGGATCGGCGCGCCGGACGACGCCGGCGTGACGCCCCGCCCGCGGGTGGACGGCGACCGGGTCCGGCTGCGGATCGTCGAGAACGGCCGCGCCGGGCCGGCCGCCGTCGAGGTGGTGCTCAACGCCCGGCTGACCTGGCGGGTACGACTCGTCGGCGGCGTGCGTGAGCAGCGGCTCGACCTGGGCGCGGCCCGGCTCGTCGGGATCGAGCTGATCGGCGGCGCGTCGCGTACCCGATTGCGGTTGCCCCCGCTCGACGGCACGCTCACCGTGCGGATGACCGGCGGGGTCAGCGACCTGACGGTGACCGTGCCGGGCGGGCCGCCGGCCCGGGTGCGGGTGGCGTCCGGCGCCGGCTCGCTGGCCGTGTACGACGAGCGCCGCGCCGGCATCGCCGCCGGGGACGTGGTCAGCTCACCGGGCTGGGACCGGGCGGCGGACCGGCTCTACCTCGACCTGGTGGCCGGCGCGAACGCGGTGAGCGTCACCGCGGACTGAGCGTACAGTTCGGGCGGTGGACCGTACCGAATCGCTGCCCGCGCAGACGCTCCCACCCGGCGTCGGCGCCACCGACCCGGGCAGCGTGCTGCTGCCCGGCCACGACGTCCCGCTCGGCCGCTACACCACGGTGCGTCGGCTGCTGCCGCAGCGGCAGCGGCGGATGGTCGGCGCGTGGTGCTTCGTCGACCACTTCGGCCCGGACGACGTGGCGCAGCGGCCCGGCATGGAGGTGCCGCCGCACCCGCACACCGGCCTCCAGACCGTCACCTGGCTGCTCGACGGCGAGATCCTGCACCGGGACAGCCTCGGCAACGTGCAACCGATCCGCCCCGGCCAGCTCAACGTGATGACCTCGGGCCGGGGCATCGCCCACTCGGAGCGCTCACCGCTGGTCCACCCGCCGCTGATGCACGGCGTGCAGCTCTGGGTGGCGCTGCCCGACCCGGCCCGGGCCGGCGACCCGGGCTTCGCCCACCACGCCGAGCTGCCCCGGTGGCGCGACGGCGACCTGGAGCTGACGCTGCTCGTCGGGGAGTTCGGCGGGGAACGCTCACCGGCCGTCGCGCACACCCCGCTGCTCGGCGCGCAGCTCGAGGCGCGCGGTCCGGCGGCGACCACGCTGCGGTTGCGCCCCGACTTCGAGTACGGGCTGCTGGCGATGTCCGGCTCGGCCGAGGCCGACGACGTGGCGTTCGCCCCGGGGGCGCTGCTCTACCTGGGCGCCGGCCGGACGGCGCTGACGGTGCGCGCCGCGCCGGGCAGCCGGCTGCTGCTGCTCGGCGGCGCGCCGTTCGACGAGCCGCTGGTGATGTGGTGGAACTTCGTCGGCCGCTCGCACGAGGAGGTCGCCGCCGCGCGGGAGGACTGGATGGCCGGTCGCCGGTTCGGCACCGTGGCCGACGACGCCGCCCCTCCACTGCCCGCGCCCGAGCTGCCCACCATCCGGCTCAAGGCCCGCGACCGCAGCGGCGGCGTCCGCGGCTGAGGCACGTGCCGCCGGACACACTTTCCGGAATCTCACCCGTTCGGCTGATGGCCCGCCGTATGATGATCGTGGCAGTGATGCCCGCCCGGTTCGGGCGAACATCCACCGCCTGGTGATCGCGACCCGGTTCGGGCGCGCACCGTCAGGGCCAGGTGTTGCGTGGCGCCCCAGGTCGCGGTTCGTGACCCGGGGCGCCCGCCTGTCGCCGGACCCCGGTGCCCCGCCACGCACGGCGTCGCGCCCGGCCGCGACGCGACCGGGCGGCGGCGGACGGGCTCAGATGCGGCGCACGTGCTGCGAGACGCGGGAATGGTCGTCCCGGGCCTGGGCGGCCCGCTGCGACCGGCCCACCTCGGGGGCCGCGTCGATGCCGGCCGACCGCGCCACCTCGGTGCCGTTGGCGTAGTCCACCGGCGGCAACGCGCGCAACGCCCGCAACACGTCGGGCGGCGCGCCCTCCCGTTCCGCCTCGCGGATGACGTCGTTCTTCCCGGCCGGGTAGTCCAGCGCGGACAGGTACTCAAGGACGTCCGAATAGCTCGCCATGGGTCGGGCTCCTCGCGCCAGTCGTCGGGGTCGTGACCGCGCGGCGGTTACCCGCAACGCGGCGGCTCACGCCCCGATCCCCCGCGTTTCCGTCGCGCCGGGACGGGTAGCCGCCCTGCGCGCACCGAAGGGGGTACCACCGATGGACCACCACACGTTCGTGGCCCGGGTCGCCGGACGCACCGGCACCGCCGAGGACCTGGCCGCGACGCTCACCGCCGCCACGCTGGGGACGCTGGCCGAGCGGCTGACCGGCGGCGAGGTGCTGGACCTCGCCGCGCAACTGCCGAAGCCGCTGCGGGGGGCGCTCAACCCGCAGCCGCACACCGAGGCGGCCGAACGGTTCGGGGCGGTCGAGTTCGTCGCCCGGGTCGCCCGCCGGGCCGGCTGCGACGAGAACACCGCCCGGGGCGCGGCGCGGGCGGTGTTCGCCACGCTGCGCGAGGCGATCAGCGGTGGCGAGTTCGCCGACGTGGTGATGCAGTTGCCCCGGGACTACCGGGACCTGGTGGAGCCGGCGCTCGCGCCCGCCACCACCCGCCGACGCTGACGCCGTCCGGCAATGGCCGGCGTGGGCCCACGCTGGATCCGGCCCGCGCCGAAGGTGGATACCGTCCGTCACGACGGCCGGGCCGGCGCGGTTCACCGGGAACCGCCTTTGCTCTGCAGCCATGGGCGCATCCCACACCTGGAGTAACCGCGCCGGCTCGATCGTCCGCCGTACGAGAACCCTTCGCGACCAGCTCACGGCCCCGGTGCGCTGATGGCTGCAGAGCAAAGGGGCCAACGGCTGCATCTGCCGCCCGTGCCGCGGGGCAACGGAGAGTGACCAGGGCGTCAGTTGCGAAGAGTGAGGCGTCGCGGTTCGCGCGGCGCGCTCAGCCGACCGCGCCGGCGGCGCGCAGCGCGGCGATCCGGGCGGCGTCCACGCCGGCGTCGGCCAGCACCTCGTCGGTGTGCTCGCCCGGTCGCGGCGGCGGGCGGCGGACCGCGGTCGGCGTGACCGAGAAGCGTGGCGCCGGGGCCGGCTGCACGACGCCGTCCGGCGCGACGAAGACGTCCCGGGCGGCCAGATGCGGATGCCGGGGCGCCTCCGCCCAGTCGAGCACCGGCGCCACGCAGGCGTCCGTGCCGGCCAGCAGCTCCGCCCACTCGTCCCGGGTGCGGGTCCGGAACAGCCGCGCCCAGGCCGCCCGCAACGCCGGCCAGTTCGCCGGGTCGTCGCGGTCCCGCGCGTCGTCGCCGTCCAGCGGGAAATCGGTGAGCCGGACCAGTTCGGCGTAGAACTGCGGCTCCAACGCGCCCACCGCCACGTAACGCCCGTCGGCGCACTCGTACGTGTCGTAGAACGGCGCGCCGCCGTCGAGCAGGTTCCCGCCCCGCGGGTCCTGCCAGAGGCCGAGGCCGCGCAGCGCGTGGATCTGGGTGGCCAGCACCGAGACGCCGTCCACGATGGCCGCGTCGACCACCTGGCCGGGCGCGCCGCCGCGTACCGCGTACACGGCCGCGACCACGCCCAGGGCCAGCATCATGCCGCCGCCGCCGAAGTCGCCGAGCAGGTTCATCGGCGGCACCGGACGCTCGCCGGCCCGGCCCACCCCGTGCAGCGCGCCGGTCAGCGCCAGGTAGTCGATGTCGTGGCCGGCGGTCCGGGCGAGCGGCCCGTCCTGCCCCCAGCCGGTCATCCGCCCGTACACCAGGCGCGGGTTGGCGGCGAGGCACTCCTCCGGGCCGAGACCGAGCCGCTCGGCCACCCCCGGCCGGAAACCCTCGACCAGCGCGTCCGCGCCGGCCACCAGCGACAGCAGCAGCTCCCGGCCGTCCGGGTGCTTGAGGTCCAGCGCGACCGAGCGCCGGTTGCGGTTCAGCAGGTCGCCGGGGAACGCGCCGAACCCGCCGCCGCCCACCCGGTCCACCCGGACCACGTCCGCGCCCAGGTCGGCAAGCATCATGGCGGCGAACGGCCCCGGGCCGATGCCGGCCAGCTCGATCACCCGTACGCCGGTCAGCGGTCCGGTGTTGGTCACCCGCGTCACCCTAGGGCTCCGGACCCCGGCACGCCACGGTCCCGACCGCCCGTACAGCGGTTGACCAGGGCAATCATCCGGGCCTCGACTTGGCGTCCGGCCTCCGGGTGGCCTAGCCTTGGAACCGCGAGGGGAGTACTTCCCACGAACCATTCCGGTCAGTACGGCGAGCCCCGGGGGCGAGCCTCGGGTGGTTGCCCACGAAATCGTGGGTGAAGGAGACCTCGAACATGACACGGTGTTCGAGGAGGCCCCATGACCGAAGTGTCCTACCTGTCCGCCGCCGGCCTGTCGTCGGTGGGCACGCCCACACTGTGGGCGGTGACGATCGCCGGCGTGCTGGCGCTGCTGGTGCTGGACTTCCTGGTCACCCGCAAGCCGCACGAGGTCTCCATCCGGGAGGCGCTCGGCTGGTCGGCCTTCTACATCGCCCTGCCGCTGGCGTTCGGCGCGTGGATCTGGTCCCGCTACGGCAGCCAGCAGGGCGTCGAGTACCTCACCGGTTACCTGGTCGAGAAGTCGCTCTCGGTCGACAACCTGTTCGTCTTCATGCTGCTGCTGGCCGCGTTCGCGGTGCCCGCCGTGCTCGCCCAGCGGGTGCTGCTCTACGGCATCGCCGGCGCGCTGGTGCTGCGCGCGATCTTCATCGCGCTCGGGGCCGCCGCCCTCCAGACGCTCGACTTCGCCTTCCTGCTCTTCGCGCTCATCCTGATCGCCACCGCGGTCAAGCTGCTGCGCGACGCCCTCTCCGGGCACGAGCAGGAGGTCGACATCAACAAGATGCGGTCCGTGCGGCTGCTGCGCAAGGTCATGCCGGTGGTGGAGGAGTACCACGGCACCCGGATGACCATCCGGCAGCACGGCCGGCGGGCGCTCACCCCGTTCGCGCTGGTCGTGGTCGCGGTGCTGGCCACCGACATCGTCTTCGCGGTCGACTCGGTGCCCGCCGTCTACGGCATCACCGAGGACCCGTACCTGGTCTTCGCCACCAACGCGTTCGCGCTGCTGGGCCTGCGCGCGCTCTACTTCGTGCTGCACGCGGCGCTCAGCCGGCTGGTGCACCTCAGCTACGGGCTCGCCGTCATCCTGGCGTTCATCGGGATCAAGCTCGGCCTGCACTGGGCGCACGGCATCTGGAAGGGCGTGCCGGAGATCCCGACGCTGGCCTCGCTCGGCGTGATCATCGGAGTCCTGGTGATCGTCACCATCACCAGCCTCCGCGCCACCCGGGGCAGCGGCGACGGCGAGCGCAGCGTCGTGCACGAGACGCAGGGCGGGGGCCCCGCCTGACGCCTTGCCCGGGAAGCGGTGTGCGGTCGCGGCCGGGGTGGTAGGACTGACGGGTGGGAATCGTGTCGCCGGGATTTCAGGGCCGGCCCCGTTCGTCCGCGCCGGACCTGCCACCGGGGCAGTACCTCACCGAGGACTTCCCGGTGCTCTCCGCCGGCCCGACGCCGCGCGTGGCGCCCGACACCTGGGAGTTCGTGCTGACAAGCGAGACCGGCGCGGAACACCGCTGGTCCTGGGACGAGCTGATGCGCCTGCCGCAGGACGCGCCGACGGTGGACCTGCACTGCGTCACCCGCTGGTCCAAGCTCGGCACCACCTGGCAGGGCGTCTCGCTGGACACGCTGCTCGACGGCGTGGACACCGACGCGCGCTACGCGCTGGCGCACTCGTACGGCGGCTACACCACCAACCTGCCCCTGGACGACCTGCGTGGCGGGCGGGCCTGGGTGGTGCACACGTACGACGGGCGCCCGCTGCCCGCCGAGCACGGCGGCCCGGCCCGGCTGCTCGTGCCGCACCTGTACCTGTGGAAGTCCGCCAAGTGGGTGCGCGGCATCCGGCTGCTCGTCGACGACCGGCCCGGTTTCTGGGAGACGGCCGGTTACCACGACTACGGCGACCCGTGGCGCGAGCAGCGCTACCAGGGCGACTGAGGTGACCGCCCCGACCGCCGGCGGCCGGACGGCGCCGCTGACCTGGCGGGTGGCCCGGCTGGTCGAGCGGCGGGTCGAGACGGCGACCGCCCAGACGCTGGTGCTGGACGTGCCCGGTTGGCCCGGGCACCTGCCCGGCCAGCACGTCGACCTGCGGCTGACCGCCGCCGACGGCTACCAGGCGGCCCGCTCGTACTCGCTCGCCGGCCCGGCGCAGGACGGGCGGATCGAGGTGACCGTGCAGCGGGTGACCGACGGCGAGGTGTCGCCGTACCTGGTCGACACGTACGCCGAGGGCGACCCGGTGGAGGTCCGCGGCCCGGTCGGGGGTTGGTTCGTCTGGCGGACCGACGAGACCGCGCCGGTGCTGCTGGTGGCCGGCGGTTCCGGGGTGGTGCCGTTGATGGCCATGGTCCGGGCCCGCCGGGCGGCCGGCAGCCGGACGCCGTTCCGGCTCATCTACTCCGCGCGGACCGCGGACGACGTGATCTACGCCGACGAGCTGCGCCGCCGGGCCCGCGACGACCAGGGCCTGGACGTCGCGTACGTCTACACCCGGCTCGCGCCCGAGGGCTGGCGGGGCGAGCCGCACCGGATCGGGCTGGCCGACGTGAACAGTCACGGCTGGCCGTCGGCGTTGGAGCCGCTCTGCTACGTCTGCGGTCCGACCGGATTCGTGGAGACCGTGGCCGACCTGCTGGTGGGGCTCGGCCATCCGACGCGGCGGGTGCGGACCGAACGGTTCGGCCCGACCGGCTGACGACCCGAGGAGGGCGCATGACCGAACTGTCCTACCTGGACGGCAACATGCTCGACGGACCGCTGCGGGAACTCCTCGCGGTCGACCTGAGCGCCACCACCGGGCGGTGCGACTCCTGCGGCATGACCGGCCCGATGGCCGGCCTGCACGTCTACTCGCACGCTCCCGGCCTGGTCGGGCGGTGCCCGGCGTGCACCGGCGTGATGGTGCGCCTGGTCCGCGCGCCGGAGCGGGCCTGGCTGGACCTGCGCGGCACCACGTACCTCCAGGTTCCGATGCCGCTGGAGCAGCGCCTCCGCCCCGCCCCCTGACCGGACGCGGCCGGCCTCAGGACGCGACGGTCAGGTGGTCCAGCTTCGCCGGCGCGGGTTCGGCGTGATGGCCCGCGCGTTCGGGGACGCTCCCCGCCGGGACCACCCCGGGCCGGGGCGGCGCGCCCGGCGGCCGTGTCGCGCCGGAGAGGCGACGTCGTACTCGACCGACGAGCTGCCCCACCGTCACCGGCACCACCGACAGGACGAGCTGCCCGTTGCGCGGATCGACGGTCGCGGCCACCCCGTACAGCCGGGCGCCGTGCCGCAGCAGCCGGGGCCGACCGGCGGCCAGTCGGGGCGCCCGGACCGGCGCGTTGCCACGGCCGTGCCCGCCGTCCACGTCGGCACGGACCGGATGCCGTTGGCCGCTGGCCGCGCTGGCGGCGAGGAGCCGGTCGACCGGGAAGTCGGTGCGCACGGTCCGCCCGGTCGGGTCGGTGGCGTCCAGCCGGGTGGTCCCGGCGACCGGGCCGGCCACCAGCCGGACCGGCCCGGCCTCCGCGGCGAACCGGGGGTACGGGCTGCGCGCGGTCACCGTCACGGTCCGCCCATCGACCCAGCTCACCTCGACGGTGTCCAGCCGGGCCAGCCAGTCGGCGCGGACGTCGGTGACGTCGGTCCACGCGGCCGGGGCGCCCGGGTAGCCGGCGTGCCACCGCCCGGCCGCCACCACCGTTGCCGGTACGCCCCGGTCGGTGTCCTGCGCGATGACGGCCAGCAACTCGTCGACGCCGCCACCGGTCACCGCGCCCAGACGCAGCCGGGCCTCGATGTCGAGCCGGTTGCGGACCCCGTCGGTGACATGCTGGTCGACCAGCCGACGGACCGTCGCGTGGACCCGTTCCTGGGTGGCCCGGTCCAGCCGGCGGAAGTCGTCGCCGACCAGATTGGCCAGCTCCAGCCCGACGTGCCGGCTCAGCACGGCGTCCCGACGCTCGCCGGCCGGGATCAGGTCGGCGACGAACGCGAACAGCCGCTCCACGCTCACCAGCCGCTGTTCGACCCGGCTGTGGTAGGTGATGTTGCGGGCGTCCAGCCGGCGTACCGCGTGGTAGTAGTCGTAGTCGGCGAGCACCGAGATCCGGCGGGCGTGGTAGCAGGCCGCCAGCGTGAACGGCTGGTCGCTGAGGACCGGCATGTCCTCGGGGAACCGCAGCCCGAGCCGGTCGACGAGGTCGCGGCGGAACAGCTTGGTGTTCGCCAGCGACCAGGGCAGCGCCGAGTCGAACAGGCTCACGTCGACCGCGTTGCCGGCGGCGAACACGTCGGCGAAGACGTGCCGGCCGTTGACGCCGACGACCTTGCCGAGCACCACGTCGGAGCCGTACCGGTCGGCGGCGGCGACCAGTCGTTCCAGCGCCTCGGGGCCGAGCCGGTCGTCCGAGCCGAGGAAGAAGACGTACCGGCCGGTGGCCAGCTCCAGTCCTCGGTTGCAGGGCGCGGCCGGGCCGCCCGAGTTGGCCTGGTGGACCACCCGCAGCGTGCCGGGGTGTCGGGCGGCGAGCCGGTCCAGCAGGCGACCGCTGCCGTCGGTGGACCCGTCGTCCACCGCCACGATCTCCATCCGGTCGGGCCCGATGGTCTGCCGCAGCAGCGAGTCGAGGCAGGGCCGCAGGTAGCGGAGCGTGTTGTAGACCGGCACGACCACGCTCACGTCGGGTCGGGTGGTCGGTGGGCGGTCCGTCGCCTCCTCGGCTGCCACAGCTGATCCTCCGTTGGTCGCGCGGCTTGTCCGACGCGACCGAGCGTGGTGGAGCGACCGGTCCGGGTGACGACACCGACGTGACGGCCAGATGACCGGCAGGCAGCCGTTGGATACGCGGAACGGGCCCGACCCCCGGTGCGTGGGGTCGGGCCCGCTCGGATGTTGCTCAGCTGGTGCTGTAGCCGCGGGTGGCGATCCAGTCGGCGAGGTTGTCGATGCTCATCCGGTAGGAGGCCATGTTCGGGTCGGCGCTGTCGGCGATGGTGACGGTCCGGCCGTCGTCGCGGTAGCCGATGACGCTGATGTAGTGGCCGCCCTCGAAGGAGTGGGTGTTGCCGTCGGTGTCGGTGGCGGTGCCGGCGATGTTGGCGACCACGGCCCGGCCGGCGTCGACGGTGCGGACGACGTCGGCGCGCAGCTTGTCGGTCTGCTTGTCGTCGGCCTTGGGCGTGCTGATCTCGACCGACCGGTAGGCGTCCTTGGCGCCGGTCTCCTTGTTCAGCACGGGGGTGATGTCGTTGATGCTGTCGGTGCCGGCCTCGGTGGTGCCCATCTCCCTGGCCATGGTGTCCACGTCGATGTCCTTGCCCTGCACGGACAGCGCGTTGCGGGCGGCGGCGGGGCCGCAGAAGTAGAAGTTGGGCTGGGCTTCGTAGCGCACGTCCAGCTCCCGCTCGCCGTGACCCTTGCGGTCGGTCACCACGGCGCTGGTCGTGCCGGTGGGGGCGGCGTGGGCGGCGATGGCGGGGCCGGCGACGCCACCGGCGGTCGCGGCGATGCCGGCAGCGGTCAGCACGGTCTTGCGCAGCAGGGTGGTAGCCATGATGGTTGCCTCCCAGGGGTGGGGGATGACGCGGCCCGGGGGCCGCGAAGGGGAAGGGTCCGAGGCTGGGCCCGGCGGCCGGGGGCCTGCTCACGGGCCCGGGGCCGGCGCGGGCCGGGCCATCGGGGATGGCCGGCTCGGCGGCTCGGGGATGTAACGACGGCCGGTGGCCGGTCATTCCGACCGGGGCTGCCAGCGGCCCAGGGGCCGGGCTTCACGCGGTCTGCCAGGTGTAACGCCCCGCCCCCGGCCCCGATTCCCCCGAGCCGGTGACCAGGACCACCGCTTAATCACCCAAAACTCACACAAAGGTTGCATCCCCCGGCTCGCACGCCGACCCCGCGGAGGAACGCGCATCTTTGGGTGCTTGATCATCGGGTGGCGGTGGGTGGGGAGGGGTCGGAGAGGGCGTGGGGTGGGGGATGGGTGAGAGTGGTGCACCGTGAGATACCTGCGTAGTGACGGCCGCGTCGCGATCCGCCGCCCCCGGGCCGACGACGAGGCGGAGTTCGTGGCCGCCGCCCGGCGCAGCCGCGACCTGCACCACCCGTGGCTGACCGCACCGGACGACGCCGAACGGTACGCGGCGTACCTGCGCCGGATCCGCCGGCAGGACACCTCCGGCTTCCTGTTCTGCGACCGGGCCAGCGGTGCGATCGCCGGGTACGCGAACATCGGCGGCATCGTGCTGGGCGCGCTGCGCGGCGGATACCTCGGCTACGCCGCGTTCCGCCCGTACGCGGGCACCGGGCACGCCTCGGCCGGTGTGCGGCTGGTGATCGCGCACGCGTTCGGCACGCTCGGGCTGCACCGGTTGGAGGCGAACATCCAGCCCGGCAACGAGCCGTCGAAGCGACTGGCCCGCCGCCTCGGGTTCCGGCTCGAGGGATTCTCCCCGGACTACCTGTTCGTGGACGGCGCGTGGCGGGACCACGAGCGCTGGGCGATCACGGCCCCGCCGACGCCCTGACCGGCGACCCGCCTCAGCTTCCCGGCTTCGGGAACGCGACCGGGCTGCGGTGCCCGGCCCTGGTCCACCGCGCGTACGCCGAAGAACACGTTGTCCTTGGACAGGTCGATCGTCACCTCGGTGACGTCACCGACCGCCAGCACCTTCTGCCACTCGGCGGCCGTGGTCTCCCGCCACACCACCTCGTAGCCGGCCAGGTCCGGTTCGGGGCCGCGCTGCCAGCGCAGCGTGGTGTCGTTGGTCAGGTTCGTGGTGACCACGGTGACGCCCTTCGGCGTACCCGGGGCCTGGGCGAGCGACCACAGCGCCGCGCCGTTCACCCGGGCCACCCGGGTGATGTAGTCGAAGTCGCAGAACTCCGGCAGGTCGCCGTACTGCACGCCGTCGACCACCCGGACGTCCTGGTGTTGGTGGGCGAAGTCCTCGGCGGGCTCGGTGAACCGGCCGGCCGGCCAGCCCTCGCGCAGGAACGAGATGTGGTCGCTGCCGCGCAGGTAGCGGTCCCGCCGGTAGATCACCCGGACGTCCATCCCGGTCACGCCGTGGTCCGCCACGTCGGTGACGAACCGGGCGAGCTGCCGGGACGGGGAGTCGTTCTCGCCGCCGACGGACTGCCGCACGCCCGCCTCGGCCGGCGTCTCGGCGGTCGGCACGCCCTCGGCGAACAGCCGCACGGTCCGCGGGTCGCGGGTGCCGTCGTCGGCGGTGCTGCTGCCGACGATGTCGTTGCTGAACATGCCCTGCACGTCCACGCCGGCCGCCTTCAACCGGCCGGCCAGGTACGTCGAGCCGTACAGGCCCTGCTCCTCGCCGGCGACGGCGGCGAGCACGATCGTCGCCTCGGTGCGCCGGCTCGCCAGCACCCGGGCCAGCTCCAGCACCACGGCCACGCCGGAGGCGTCGTCGTCGGCGCCCGGCGCGTCGCTGACCGCGTCCATCACGTCGGTGGCGCGGGAGTCGTAGTGGCCGGTGATCACGTACACCCGCTCGGGCGTGACGTCGCCGCGCAGCGTGGCCACCACGTTGGTGATGGTGGTGGCGGTCGGGATCCGGGAGGCGGGCTCCTGCACGTACGACTGGAGTGCCACGGTCATCCGGCCGCCGGAGGCGGCGGCGTACCCGGTCAGTTGGGCGTGGATCCAGTCGCGGGCGGCGCCGATGCCGCGTACCGGATCGGTCTGGCTGGAGAGCGTGTGCCGGGTGCCGAACGCGGCCAGGCGGCGGACGGTGGCCTCGATCCGGGCCCGGTCGATCTCGCGCAGCAGCGCGGTCAGCTCGCGGTCCGGCGGCTGCGGCCGGGCCGGCCGCCCCGGACCGCGCGGCGCGTCGGTCGCCGCCACCGCCGGGCCGGCGGCGAGCGGCGTCGCGACGGCGGCGGCGGTGGCCGCGGCCGAGGCGGTGAGGAAGGTACGCCGGCTCGACCTCGTGGGTCGGCCCTCGGCGGTCTCGTGGTTTCCCATCCCGGCATCCTCGCGTTGATCAGGAGGAATGTCCATATCGTTCACCGTGGATGGGTGGTCACGACGTTTGTCGGAGGTCTGCCCGGGAACGGCAGCAGACATGACGAAACCACGTGTGGTGATCGTGGGGGCCGGGTTCGCCGGGTACCACGCGGCCAAGACGTTGCGCCGGCTGGCCCGCGACCGGGCCGAGATCGTCCTACTGAACACGACCGACTACTTCCTCTACCTGCCGCTGCTGCCCGAGGTCGCGGCCGGCGTGGTCGAGCCGACCCGGATCTCGGTGCCGCTCGCCGGCACGCTCGACGGCGTCCGGGTGGTGGTCGGCGAGGCCGACCGGGTGGATCTCCAGAACCGCTGGGTCGGCTACCGCTCCGCCGAGGGCGGGCACGGCCAGCTCGCGTACGACCGGCTGATCCTCTCCGTGGGCAGCGTCAACAAGCTGCTGCCCATCCCCGGGGTCACCGAGTACGCGCACGGCTTCCGCGGCCTGCCCGAGGCGCTCTACCTGCACGACCACGTGGTCCGGCAGGTCGAGCTGGCCGAGTTGACCCACGACCCGGCCGAGCAGCGGGCCCGCACCACGTTCGTGGTGGTCGGCGCCGGCTACACCGGCACCGAGGTCGTCGCGCACGGCCAGTTGTTCACCGACCGGCTGGTGGCCCAGCGCCCGCACCTGAACGTCCGGCCGCGCTGGATGCTGCTCGACGTCGCCCCGCGCGTGCTGCCCGAACTGGACCGGCGGATGTCCGTCACCGCCGACCGGGTGTTGCGCCGCCGTGGCGTGGACGTGCGGATGGGCACCTCGGTCGGTGAGGCCACCCCCGACGGTGTGATGCTCACCGACGGCGAGTACGTGCCCACGTGCAGCCTCATCTGGTGCGTCGGGGTACGCCCCGACCCGTTCGTGGCCGAACTGGGCCTGCGCACCGAGAAGGGGCGGTTGGTGGTGGACGAGTTCCTCAACGTCCCCGGCTACCCGGAGGTGTTCGCCTGCGGCGACGCCGCCGCCGTCCCGGACCCGACCCGCCCGGGGCAGGTGTGCGCGATGACCGCGCAGCACGCCCAGCGGCAGGGCAAGCTGGCCGCGCACAACATCGCCGCCTCGTACGGGCAGGGCACCCGCAAGTCCTACAAGCACCACGACCTGGGCTGGGTGGTCGACCTGGGCGGCAAGGACGCGGCGGCCAACCCGCTGCACGTGCCGCTGTCCGGCCTGCCGGCCAAGGCGGTCACCCGCGGCTACCACCTGTTGGCGATGCCCGGCAACCGGCCCCGCGTCGCCGCGGACTGGGCGCTCGACGCGGCCCTGCCCCGGCCGGCCGTGCAGCTCGGCCTCGTGCCGGCCAACGCGGTGCCGCTGGAGAGCGAGTCGCCGGAGCTGGTCCGCCGGCCCTGACACGTCGCCGGAGCTGGTCCGCCGGCCCCGGCCGACACCCGGAAGCTCATCCGCCGGCCGGCGGCCGCTCCCGTGCCACGGGATCCGGCCCGCCGGCCGGACCGTTGTCGATCGGGCCCGTGCTGTCGGCCGGGGCGGGGTGGGCCGGCGTGCCGTCGGCTGGCGTGCCCAGTGCCACCCGCCCGGCGGGGACGAACTCGCGCAGCAGCACCTGCACGACGCCGGCCGCCGGGATCGCCAGCAGCGCACCGACCAGACCGGCCAGCTCGGCCGCCAGTAGCACGCTGACCAGCACCGTCAACGGGTTCAGCCGGACCGCGCGGGCCATGATCACCGGTTGCAGGAGATGGTTCTCCACCTGCTGGTAGACCACGAAGAAGACCAGCACCACGACGCCGGCGGTGGGGGAGTTCGCGAAGCCCGCGCCGGCCGCGACGATCGCGCCCAACGTGGCGCCGACCAGCGGGATCAGGTCGAACACGGCGACCACCAGCGCGATCACCGCGGCGAACGGCACCCCGAGCAGGAGCAGCACCACGAAGGTCAGGCCGCCGCAGATCAGGCTGATCACCAGGTTCCCGCTCAGGTAGCCGGTGACGATCCGGGAGGAGTCACGCCCGATGCGCCGCAACCGCTCGGCTGGGCCGTCCCCGACCAGCCGCAGCGTCGTCGCCACGATCCGGGGCGCCTCCAGCACCATCAGGTACGCCAGCACCACCACGGTGACCAACGCGGCGACGGCCTGCGCCACGCCCCGGACCAGCCCGACGGTCGGCTCGCCGAGCCGGGAACCGTAGCGGCGCAACTGTCCGGGTTCGGCGTACCGGAGCAGGTGCAGGCGGTCCAGCAGCCGGCCGACCGGTCCCCGCCCGGCCTGGGCGTCGTGCACCAGCTCCGGCACCCGGTCGGCGAGCCGACCCAGCTCGTCCACCAGCGGCAGGACGATCACCGTGCCCAACGCCGCGAGCAGCACGAACGTGGCCAGGAAGACCAGCAGGGTGGCCAGCGCCCGCCGGTGCACCCGACGCTCCAGCCGGTCGACGAGCGGCTTGAGCGCGACCGCGAGGAACGCCGCGACCAGGCCCCAGACGAGCACCCGACGGGTCGCCCAGACCAGCGCCAACCCGACCACGGTGGCCAGCACCAGACCGATCACGATCACCGTCCGGCGGGCGGTGGACCGGTCGTCGACGGCGCTCATCCGGCGCGGCTACCCGCCCTGTCGGTGGAGAAACCCGGGGCTCACCGCGGGTCGGCGTCGGTGACCGGCAGGGCGTCCGCGGCGAACGTGTCGAGCGCCGCCGCGTGCAGCACGGTGCCGGGCACCGGGTCACCGGCGACCCGTGCGGCGAGCCGACGTACCGGCAGCCGCCCCGGCCGGAGCACGCCGGCGAGCACCACGTTGCCGTAGCGCCGGCCGCGCAGCATCCGCCGGTCGGTGAGCAGGCACACCTCGGCGAAGACGGCGCGCAGCGTGGCCACCTGCGCTCTGGTGTGCGCCAGCGGCGGCAGGTCGGTCAGGTTCACCAGGTAGACGCCGTCCGGGCGGAGCACCCGGGCCACCTCGGCGGCGAACTCGAGGGCCGCCACGTGCGCGGGCATCCGGGCCGCCCGGTAGACGTCGCCCACCACCACGTCGTAGGCGGCGTCCGGCGCCCCGGCGACCGCGTCGCGGGCGTCGCCCAGCGTGACCACCACCTCGGGCGGCAGCGGCGGCAGCTTCCGGCGGACCAGCTCGACCACGCCGGGATCGCGTTCGACCACCCGCTGCGCCGAACCGGGCCGGGTGGCGGCCAGCCAGCGGGGCAACGTGAGCGCGCCGCCGCCCAGGTGCAGGGCGGTCACCGGCTGCCCGGGCGGGGCGCTCAGGTCGATCACCGTGGCGATCCGCCGCACGTACTCGAAGTGCAGGTGACGGGCGTCGGCGACGTCCACGTAGGACTGTTCGACCCCGTCGGCGAGCAGTGTACGCCCGGTGGGGCGGGCCGGGTCGACGACGATCTCCAACACCTCGGTGTCGCTCTCCACCTTCGGAACGCTACCGGCGCGCGTGCGGTGTCGAGCGGGGCCCCCGCCCCTGCCGGAGGCGTTGAGCGGGGGCCCCTCCGTGCGGGTCAGCCGGCGGCCATGCCGGCGCCGGCCTCGTCGATGGCGTCGTCGACGCGGTGGGCCAGGGCCACGTCCGCCGTGGTGACGCCGTCGGTCTGCTGGGTCCGGACGGTGAGCACCGCGTTGTCCGGGTCCGGCCGGCCGATCTGCGGGCCGCGCCCGCCGTCGGCCCGGAGCCGGTCCAGCCGGTCCAGCACCCGGTCCAGGTTGCCGCCGGGCAACTCGATGGTGCGCACCAGCGAGCGCCGGTCACTGGACCAGTACGGCAGCGTGGCGAGCGCGTCGCGCAGCTCCGACTCGGTCAGCGGCGCGGTGGCGGAGCTGGCGCCCACCAGACCGCCGCCGTAGTCGGCCGGTCCGAGCAGGTCGCGCAACCCGTCGGGTACGCGCAACGACCCGACCAGTTCGGCGTCCGCGTCCGCGAGCGCGGCCAGGGTCGCCTCCGCCTGGTAGCGCGCCTGTTCCGGGGTGAGCCGGCTGCGCCGCCCGACCTCGGCCAGGAAGCCCGGCAGGTCCTGCCGCCGTTCGACGCCGTCCACCGGGACCACGTCGTGCAGCTTCACCGGGACGGCCGCGAGCAGCCGTTCCCGCTCCGCCTCGTCGAGTGCCCGGGCCAGGGCCAGCACGGTGGCCTCCGCCGCGACCTTCGCCTCGGCGAAGTCGACGCCGGCGCGCCGGCTCACGTCGTCGACGAGGTCCCGGTAGCCCAGCGTGACACCCCGGCCGGACGGCGGGTCCGGCAGCGGTCGCGGTCGCTCCGCCACCCCGACCGCGGGCGGCGCCGGCCCACCCCGCGTGCTGTCCGGCTTGTGTCGACCGGCCGGCGGCGGGCCGGACCGTTCGTGCTGGTCCAGCGAGGTGACCTGCTTGGACGCGCTCAGGCTGGCGCCGCTCTGGCTGGGCCGCCGGCCCTGCTCCCGGGCCTGCCGGGCGAGGGCCCGGCGGCGCTGGTTGTCGCCCTCCATCTGCTTGCGCATCGTCGCACCTCGTTCCTGGTCGGTTGCGCTTGCGCCGGTCGCCTTCCCGGCGCCGCCGGGAAGCTAACGACGTCCGGCGGGGCGAGGAGCTTCATTCGCTGCGGGTGAGGGGCGGTCACCCGATGGCGTCGCACGATCGGGGCGGACCGGACAACTTCCGACGCACGCGGAAGGGCAGGTCGTCATGAAACGGATCGTGGAGATCGTCCCCGCTCGTCCCGGTTGGTACGCCCGCTGGCGCGTCGGCCCGGAGGTCACCCGCTGCTACCCGGTGACCCTCTGGGCGCTGCTGGAGGGCACGGACGGCGATGGACGCGAGGTGGTCGGCGTCGACTGCGTCGGGCAGTGGCCCGGCGCGGACGACGACGGGGCCGGAGATTTCGTCCGTTACCTGTTCCAGACGCCTGATTCCGGTGTGCCGGAGGACGCCGACTCGTCGGCGGTGGGGGAGCCGCGTGACGGTGCTTCCCGCCGGCCGGCGGTGGCGCCCGTCGTCTGAGCCCTCCTCCAGGCCCCCGGCCCCTGGTCCCAGGGTCGGGGGCCGCCCCCTGCCCGGGGCGGGACGCGGGTCGGTCAGCCCACCTCGCGGGCGTCGCCGGCCGCCGTGCGGGGCGGGGCGGTGAGCAGTTCGGCCAGCCCGGTGCGGTCCAGAAGCTGTCGGATCTGCGCGTTCATGCCGCGCAGATGGATCGCGCCGGTGCCGGCGCGGTGGATCAGCACCAGCGCGCTCAGGCCGGAGGAGTCGCAGAGCGTCACGTCGGTGAAGTCGAGCCACAGCTCATGGTGGCCGTCGCGGCGCAGCCCGGCGGCGGCCTCGACGAGTTCCGGCGCGGTGTCGAAGTCCAGCTCGCCGGCCAGCCGGAGCCGGGCGGAGCCGGCGTCGGGCCGGTCCACCTCGATGGTCAACAGCGGGGAGAGCACAGGACCATGTTCCCAGCCGCCGGTGGTCGGGAAACCTCCGGGGTCAGGCGGACGCGGTGGAACCGGATGCCCGGCCGTCGGCCGGCCGGCGGTCCAGCAGACCCGTCACGCCGGTCATGTCGAGGATGGTCTCCAGGAAGCGCGGGACCGCCCGGAGTTCGATGCCGGTGCCGGCCTGCTGCCCCTCGCGCCAGGCGTGCACGATCACCGACAGGCCGGTGCTGTCCAGGAAGACCAGGTCGCCGAAGTCCAGCACCAGCCGGGCGGGACGCGCGGCGAGCAGGCGGTCGATCTCGGCGCGCAGCGGCGTCGCGGTGGCGTAGGCCAGGTCACCGCCGACGCGGACGATCGGGACGTCCGGGTCGGAACGGTCCACGGAGATGCTCAGCGGCGTCGCTTCGGGCTTTCTCCGTTGAGGAACCACCATCACGCCTTTCCGCAGGCTGCCGGTCTGGCAGGGACGTCCGGATCGTAACAACCCCACCGCCGGGGCGCTCGGCGTGTGTTCGCGGGCGAGGACCGTCGTCGGGTGGCGCTGGGGGCATACCGGCGTAGGGTGGGGAGCGGAGATATGACCACACGCGCCACTTGCGGCGCTCCGCCGATGTCGACGAGGAGAGTGGGCTCAGCTGGTGACTGCTGCCGACGTCAGGGGTTCCGACCCGGGCGACGGACGGATCTCCACGCCGAGTGCCGACCGGGCTCGGGTGTGGTCCGCCGACGCCCCGACGCCGGCTGCGCTCCCACCGCTGGCCCCCGACCACGACGCGCCGATCGTCCCCGACTGGTCCGAGGTCGTGGAGCACTTCCGTGAGGGTCTCATCGTCTGCGACGCCGACGGCGTGGTGCGGCACGTGAGCCCGGTCGCGGAGCGATTGGTCCCCGAGGTCGTGCCGGGCGAGGTGCTCGCCGCCGCCGGCGTGGCGGCGCTGGGCGGCGACGGTCGGTTCGAGTTCACCCACCACGACCGGCGGCTGCGGCTGCGCCCGGTCGCGCTCTCCCACGCCCGGCGCTGCTGGTACGTGGAGGACGTCACCGAGAGCGTCAGCCGGGCCGACGCCCTGCTCGCCGAGCGGGCCCGCTCGTTGTTCCTCGCCGTGGTCGGCGAGAAACTCGGCAACCCGTTGCACCCCGACCGGGCCGCCGCCGCGGTGGCGCGGCTGGCGGTGCCCACGGCGGCCGACGTGGCGGTGCTGGTGCTGGCGCCGCGTTCCGGCCGGGCCCGCTGGTGGCGGGCGGTACGCGCCGAGGACGAGGCGCCCGCCGTGGACAGTGGTGTGCTGCCCGCCGCCGCGCTGCCCGCGGCCATCGAGGCCGGTCTCGCCGGGACCGAGCCGCACGCGCTGGACTGGCTCGTCGAGCAGGCCGTCGAGGCGGGCTGGCTGCCCGGCCTGGACGCGACCGGCGCCACCGCCCGGGTGGTGCCGCTGCCGGGCCGGGACGCCCCGGTCGGCGTGCTGCTGGTGGCCCGCCGGGCCGGCCGCTGGTACGACGAGGCCGACATCGACCTGGTGCGCGCGTTCGCGGCCCGGGCCGGCGCGGCGCTGACCACCGCCATGCTCTACCGCGACCAGGCCGAGGTCGCCGACACGTTGCAGGCCAGTCTGGTGCCGGTCGAGCCGGCGGCGGCCTCGGGCGTGCAGTGGGGCACGGCGTACCGGCCGGCGCAGGCCGGTCTGCGCATCGGTGGTGACTTCTACGGCTCGCACCGGCTGCCCGACGGCGGCTCGGTCTTCTTCCTCGGCGACGTGTCGGGCAAGGGCGTGGAGGCGGCCGTCTTCACCGGCCAGCTCCGCCAGTGCCTGCACGCGTTGCACCGGGTGGAGACGCAGCCGGGGCGGTTGCTGAAGCTGCTCAACGACGCGTTGCTGGAGACCACCCAGGCCCACGGGCAGGGCCGGTTCGCCACCATGGTGCTCGGGGTGGCCCGACCGCACCGCGACGGCGGGCTGACGCTGACGCTGGCCGGGGGCGGTCACCTGCCGCCGCTGGTGCTGCGCGCCTCCGGCGAGGTCGAGGTGGTGCCGTTGAGCGGCATGCTGATCGGCGTGGTGCCGGACCCGCGGATCGGCGACGCCACCGTGCACCTGGCGCCGGGCGAGACCTGCCTGCTCTACAGCGACGGCGTGACCGAGGCGCGGGGCGGGTGGCGCGGCGACGAGCAGTTCGGCGCGGACCGGCTGCTCACCGCCGTGACCGGCTGCCACCGGATGCCCGCCCCGGCGCTGGCCGAGCGGGTCGAGCAGGTGACCTGCGACTGGCTCGCCCACGGCGACCACGACGACATCGCGGTGCTGGCGTTACGGGCGACCGGTGCGGCCGGCCGCGCGTCCCGCCACCTGCACGCCGTGCCCGGCCCGACGGGCGCCGAACCGACGAGGGAGCTGCCCGAGTGACCGCGACGACCACCGCAGCCGGCCCGGCGCACGCGTTCGCCGGCTATCTGGAGTGCCTGGCCGAGGCCGACGAACAGGGTGCGGTGGCGGTCGCCCGGGGGCTGCTGGAGGCGGGCGTGCCGGCCGAGCGGGTGCTGCTCGACCTGGTCGCCCCGGCGCAGGCCGAGGTGGGCGAGCGGTGGGCACGCAACGAGTGGAGCGTGGCGCAGGAGCACGCCGCCACCCACATCAGCGAGCGGGTGGTGGCGGCGGTCGCCGCGTACGCCGATCCGCGGGTGACCCGCGGCCGGATCGTGATGGCCTGCATGGACGGTGAGTGGCACGCGTTGCCGGCCCGGCTGGTCGCCGAGGTGCTGCGGCTGCGCGGCTGGCAGGTGGTCTTCCTCGGGGCCAGCGTGCCGGCCGCGCACCTGGTGTCCTACCTGCACCGGTACGACGCCGACGCGGTGGCCCTGGCCTGCGCGCTGCCGATGCGGCTGCCGCACGCCCACCGGATGATCGAGGCGTGCCGCCGCTCCGACGTGCCGGTGGTGGTGGGCGGGCGCGGGTTCGGCGCGGACGGCCGCTGGGCCCGGGTGCTCGGCGTGGCGTGGGCGCCGGACGCGCCCGCCGCGGCCGACCTGGTCGCCGACGACCGGGCGCTGCGCGCGACGCCGCCCGCACGGCTGGACCACCTCGCCGACGACGAGTACGCCAGCCTGGTCAAGCGGCGGGGCGAGCTGATCGACAGTGCGCTCGCCGACCTGCGCGAGCGGGTGCCGGCGGTGGTCGACTACACGCCGGCGCAGCTCGACTCGACCGTGGGCGACCTGGGCTACATCGTCGACTTCCTGGCCGCCGCGCTCTACGTGGACGACGGGACGCTGTTCGCCGAGTTCGTCGAGTGGTTGGTGGAGATCCTGGTCAACCGCGGTGTGCCGGCGGGCGCGGTCGGCCTCACGCTCGACCACTATGGACAGCAGCTGCGGGACTTCCCCCGCGCGGCCGGTTTCCTGGAGCGGGCGCGGGCCGTGGTGGGCGGCGGGGTGGCGGCGACGGCGGGCCGCTGATCCGGATCGGGCCGGACGCCCCCTATACTTGCTGCACTGCAAGGGTTCGCCTGCGGTGGGAGCGAGAGGGGCCACGGTGACGTTCACCGTCACGTCCGCCCGGCGGGACCAGGGCGTCACCTGCCTCCGGCTCGCCGGTGAACTGGACCTGAGCACGGCCGGGGAGCTGACCGCCGAGATCGACCGGCTGGTCGCCGACGGCCGCCGCGAGTTGCTGCTCGACCTCACCGAGCTGACGTTCTGCGACTCGACGGGCATCGCCGCCTTCGTCCGTGGGGACAATCTCGTCGCCGCCGACGGTGGCTGGCTGCGGCTCACCGGAGCGACCGGCCGGGTGGCCCGGGTGCTTCAGGTGACCGGGCTGGCCGAGGTGCTGCGCCACGACCGCGACACGGCCGACCCGACGCGGTCGGCCGGCTCCTGATCGGATAGATTTCCCGCCCAGCGTCCGGTCGCGCGGCCGGTGCCCTCCCCGAGACGAAGCAGGTAGCCCCATGGGTCAGCCCAGTTCGAGCCCCGTCCGCATCCTGGTGGTGGACGACGATCCGGGTGACGTCTTGATGATCGAGGAGGCGCTCGAGGAGTCGGACGTCGAGAAGGTCATCGACGTGGTCGCCGACGGCGAGGAGGCGATGGAGTTCCTCCGTCGCGAGGGCCGGCACACCGGGGCGCAGCGACCGGACGTCATCCTGCTGGACCTCAACATGCCGCGGATGGACGGGCGGCAGGTGCTCGGCGAGGTCAAGCGGGACGAGAACCTCCGAAGCATCCCGATCGTGGTGCTGACCACCTCCAACGCCGACACGGACGTGGTGAGCAGTTACACCCTCCAGGCCAACGCGTACGTGACCAAGCCGATCGACCTGGACGACTTCAACGACGTGGTGCGCCGCATCGACGAGTTCTTCGGCCGGGTGGTCGTGCTCCCCAAGCACTCCTGACGACCCGCGCGTCCCGGTGTCCGGATGCTGAACATTTCCGGTGAACGGCCGACGGCGGTCCGGCCCGCCCCGCAGGATCGTCAGGTGGGGGACGCACGCCGGCTGCCTGGGGGGCGACAGCATGAGGTTCTCGGTGGTGGAGGCCGGTTACGACCGGCGCCAGGTGGATGCCTGCCTGGACGAGCTGGATCTCCGGCTGCGCCGGCTGGCGGCGCGTGCGGAGGGCGTCGCGGGGGCGGGTCGGGAGTGGGACCGGATCCGGCTGGACGCCGGGCACCTCTGCGACTATCTGCGGCGCCGCGCCGCGCCGGCTGACCGGCCTGTTCCGGCCGACCCGTCGGACGCCGACGCCCCGGCCGGCCCGTCGGCCGCCGAGCGGGAGGCCGCCGACCTGGTGGCCCGGGCGCGCGCCGAGCTGGACGCCGCGCGCGAGGAGGCCCGCCTGGTGCGGGAGGAGGCGTACGCGGAGGCGCTGCGGGCGCGCCGCGAGTTCGAGGCCGCGCTGCTGGCCCGCCGCCGCCGCGAGGCCCGGGTCGACGAGATCCTCTCCGGCGCCCGCGTGCCCGCCGACACCCCCACCGCCGCCGCCGGCCGGTGAGACGACGCTCCGGGCCTCAGGACAGCGCCGCCACCACCGTGGTGGCCCGCTTCTCGTGCTTCGCGTACGCGTCGGGGAACGCGGAGATCTGCACCGCCTGGGCCGCGCCGGTGACGCTCATGTCCGCCCAGCCCGGCACGTCGGCCAGCGCGGCGTAGAACGCCCGGGCCGCGTACGCCGGTCGCATGAGTTCGGCGACCGTGCCCCACCCGCTGCTCGGGCGCTGCTGGAACAGCCCGACCGAGTCGTGGTCGGAGCCGCTGCCCTGGTGCGGCTGGTCGAACGACTCGGGCAGCACGTCGCTGGCCAGGTTGTACAGGTCGCTCTCCTGCATGGCGGTGGCCACCGCCACCACCATCGCCCGGCGCGGCAGGCGCATGTCCCGGCCGACGTCGACGATGGCCTTCGCGTTGTCCATCTGCCGCTGGTCCAGGCCGGCGACGGGACGCGGGTGCTTCGGGCGGACCACCTTCCGCGGTGGCTTCTTGCGATCCGGCGTCGGGCTCGGCGTGGCGACCGGGACGGGCGACGCCGGGGCGACGGCGGGGGGCGCCGCCCGGGTGAAGTCGCGGGAGGCGCGCTGCTCGACGGCGGCCCGGTCGGCGAGCGCCTCGCGTACCTCCACGGTCGGCTGGGCGGCCTCGCCGACGCCGGCCATGCCGATCAGGCCGAGGCAGCAGGTGACGCCGGTGGCCACCGCGATCCGGCCGGGGACGGAGCGGACCGCGCCGCGCCGGGTTGGCTCCGGGGCGCGGTGCCGTCCCACTCGCCGTTCGGCCGATGCCGGGTCGATCGTTCGGCCAACCGGGCGGTTCGCGGGCGATGACTGGGGGGCGCGGTGGTCGGGATGCACCCGCCGAGGCTAGAAAGCTTCTCGGCGCTTGCCATCGGGGTGGTTGGTGGCATGCGCCACAGTTTGCCGGAATCCGCTCCGGCATAACCGTCAGTGAATCACCAAACTGTCGAACCTCTTGTCTCCGTAAAGTCGGTCGTGGCGGATTCGACGGGACGATCCGGGCGCGCGACCGTCAGCGCGTCGCGGCGTGGCGACCTCCTCCGATCGGGGGAGGAGCCGCCGGTCGCCCGGCCACGTGATCGACTCCGACCCGCCGAGGCCGGCCATCTCCACCCCGCCACCGGCGGGACCGGTGCGGGCACTGGAATCCGGCGCACCGGGCGCCCGGGCGCTCGATACGATTCCGACGGTGACGGAGCAGATGGTCGACGACCGGGCCGCCGGTGAGCCCGCCGGCCGGCGGGGGCGACGGGGCCTGATCATCGTTTCCTGCGCCGTGCTGCTCACCGTGCTGCTGGTCGGGCACCGGGCGGTGCCCAACGTGCACGGCCTGGGCAGCCTGGTGGACAGCGCCACCCCGCTGCTCGGTCTCGGCGTACCCCTGCTCGGGCTCGCGGCGCTGCTGCGCCGCTCCCGCCGCGCGCTGCTCGCCGTGCTGGTGCCGGCGCTGGTCTGGGCCGGGCTCTTCGGCCGGGCCTGGCTGCCCCCGGCGGCCGACGCCGACGGGACCGCGGTGCGGGTGGCCAGCCAGAACCTGCGGGCCGGCAACCCCGACCCGGCCGCCACCGTCGGCGCGCTGGCCGCCGACGCCCCGGACCTGATCGGGTTGCAGGAGGTCGACGACGGGGAGCGGATCGCGCCCGCGCTGGCCGGCCGCTACCCGCACCGGACGGCCGTCTCCACCGTGGCGCTGTGGAGCCGCTGGCCGATCCGCGAGACGCACGGCGTGGACACCGGCCTGGGCTGGGACCGCGCGCTGCGTGCCGTGGTGGCCGCCCCGCAGGGCGACCTGACCGTGTACGTCGTCCACCTCGGCTCCGCCCGCGCCGGCCACACCACCACCCGCGACGAGACGGTGGCGGCGCTGGCCCGCGCCGTCCGTGCCGACCCGGCCGACCGGCTGGTGGTGCTCGGCGACCTGAACACGGCCACCACCGACCGGGTCTTCGACCCGCTGACCCGACTGCTCGGCGACGCGCAGGCCGAGGCCGGGCAGGGTTTCGGCTTCACCTGGCCGGCGGAGGTGCCGGTGACCCGCCCGGACCACGTGCTCTACCGGGGGCTCACCCCGACCGCCGCCGGCGTGGTGCACACGCCGGACACCGACCACCGCGCGGTGACCGCCGGCTTCCGGTGGTGAGTCGGGTGTTCAGTGGCGGCCGTTCTCGGCCGGGGTGACCGTGAGCCGGTGCCGGCTCGGGTCACCGCTGGAGAACGGCCACAGCCGGTCGGCGTACGCGACCAACTCGGCGAGCTGGTCCCGGCTGAGCCCGGCCGAGGAGATCTCGGCGTGCACGTCGGCCCGGTAGCGGCCGTCGTCGTCGCGACCCAGCTTCGCCTCGGCGGTCACCTGCACGGTGTGCGCCTCGTCGGTGATCTCGCCGGCCGCCTCCACCGCGGCGTGGTGCAGGCAGGAGGCGAACGCGGCGGCCAACAACTGCTCCGGCGTCAGGCCGGAGCAGTGCGGCGCCAGCGGGGACGCCAGGGCGGAGGACAGACCGCCGTCGTCGGTGCGTACGTGACCGCCCGCCGCGGTCGCCGTGGCCGTCTCGGCCAGCCAGGAACTCGGATCCGGCATCGCGTTCCTCCCGTCACTCACCGGCCCGCGTTCCCGGCCGCCGACGGGCGAAACCGCAGTACGCTCAGCGGATCCGCCCGCTCGTGGCGGCGTCCACGGCCATCGCCTCGGTCGCCTCGGCGGCGGCCCGCCCGGTCCACGGCGAGGTCTCGCCGATCCGCTGCCGGGGCAGCACCACGGTCATCGGCACGTAGATGCGGGCGTCGACCGCCTCGGCCAGCAGCAGCGCGGCCATCGGGCTGGTCGGCCTCCCGGCGGGGTCGGAGTCGAGGCAGCGCTCGCACAGCTCGGCCACCTCGGCCGGCAGCCCGGGGACCTCCGGCAGCGGCCGGGGCGGCAGGCGGCGGCGCGCGCCGAGCAGTTGGCTGGTGCTGGCGGCGTCGTACGGCAGCCGGCCGCTCAGGCAGTAGTAGAGCAGCACGCCGAGCGCGTACATGTCGGCGGCCGGGGTGGCCGGCTGCCGGTCGAGCTGCTCCGGGGCGAGGTACGCCGGGGTGCCCACCACGACCCCCTCCGGGGTGTGGTCGGGCGCGCCGGCCGGGGTGGCGATGCCGAAGTCGAGCACCTTCACACCGGACGGGGTGAGGATCACGTTCGCCGGCTTCACGTCCCGGTGCACGATGCCGTGTCCGTGCGCGGCGGCCAGCGCGGCGCACACCTCGGCGCAGACCCGCACCGCGATGCGCCAGTCCAGCGGGCCGGCGCGCAGGTGCGCGGCGAGCGTCTCGCCCTCGGCCAGCTCCATCACGATGTAGGGCACCGGCCGGCCGTCCGGCAGCGTGGCGGTGCCGAAGTCGTGCACGCTGGCCACGTTCGGGTGGACCAGTCGCGCCGCCGAGCGGGCCTCGGCCCGGATCCGTTCCACCGAACCGGCGTCGCCGTCCAGCCCCGGCGAGATCAGCTTGATCGCCACGGTCCGGTCCAGCACCCGGTCGTGTGCCCGCCACACCTCCGACATGCCGCCCACGGCCGCGCGCTGTTCGAGCTCGTACCGCCCGCCCAGCGTCCTCATCGACCACTCCCTGTTCTCGTCCGGTCCCCCCGGACCCGCTACCCGGGCTCCGAGCTGTGCAAACCGCCGGGAGCGGCCCGGCCGGCGGGGTAGCTTCGCGAGCGGGAGTGTCGACGTCGGAACGGAGAGTGAGCGGTGGCGCTGGTGCGCGTACGGTTCGTCGGCGGTCCGGCCGACGACGTGGCCCGGGACCTGCCGGCGGATCCGGACGGCGCGCCGCCACGCCGGTGGATCTTGCGCCACCCCGAGCAGCCGCCCACCGACGTGGCGGACCATCTCTACGAGCGGGGTGACCGGGCCGGCCCGGAGGGCTGGACGATGCGCTACGTGCGCACCGACCCGTTCGGCGCCACCGAGTAGTCCCGGTCGCGTCCGGCGAGGGTGCGGCGTGGCCGCCGGCCCCGGGTGCGGCGTGGACGGCTCAGGCCGGCCGGACACCTGTGGTGCCGAGGATGACGGCGGCGACCAGCTCCGGGTCGTCGTGCATCGGCACGTGCCCGCAGCCGGGGAGGTCGAGGTGCCGGGCGGTGGGCAGCCGGGTGCGGGCCAGCGCGGCCTGCCGGTGGGGCAGGATGCGGTCCCGGGTGCCCCAGGCGACCGTCACCGGGACGGTGGGCCGCCCGGCGAACGCGTACCCCCGGCCGGCCCGGGCGACGGCGCGGAACGCGCGCGCCCGGCGCAGCGCGCGGGCGTCCGCGAGCGCCACGTCCGGCGTCAACCGGTCCGGCCGGGCCAGGATCATGCCCATCGCCAGGGCCCGCAGCGCCGGCGCGGCGAACAGGTGACGCAGCACCGGCTCGGGCAGCCGGGCCGCGCTGCGGTGCAGGCTGAGCACGGTGAGCGCCCAGCGCAGCTCGCGTGCGGTGCAGAAGCCGGCCGGCGACAGTGCGGTGGCCGAGGCGACCGCGCCGATGGCGGCCAGCTCCAGCGCGATCGCCCCACCGAGGCTGTTGCCGGCCACGTGCGGCCGGTCCAGCCCGAGCGCGGCGAAGAGGTCGACCATGCCGGCCACCAGCCCGGGCATGTCGGCGGGCAGGCCGGCGGCGGGCACCGGGGAGCGGCCGAAGCCGGGCAGGTCGACGGCGATCACGTCGTGCGTCCCGGCGAGCCGGTCCAGCACCGGCAGCCAGGCGCCGCCGTGGTGGCCGATGCCGTGCAGCAGCACCAGCGCCGGCCCGGCGCCGCGCCGCTCGAAGACCACCTCCACGTCGGGGCGGGGAGCCGGCGTGGTCACGGCCCGGCCGGCGACGTGCGGGCGCCGGAGCCCCGGGCCGCGCCGGTCGCCGGCGTCAGCCCGTCGGCGGGGCGGCCATCGATGGACATGCCCGGCAAGTTACCACCGGGTAGCCCGGTCGGGGAAGACCGGATCGCTGCGCCGGATGGCCACGCGCCGCCGGCACAGCTGGTACACAGGAACGGGACAGCGCCGGTACAGTCGGCGCGCCCACGATGGGGAGCATGGTCATGAACGGGCAGGCCGCGCAGGGCCGGATCGAGCTGCGCCGACCGGACGGCGAGCCGGTGCGCGTGCTGGTGGTGGACGACGAGCCGACGCTCACCGACCTGCTCTCGATGGCCCTGCGCTACGAGGGCTGGCAGGTCACCACCGCCGGCAACGGGATGGCGGCGATCAGCGCGGCCCGCCAGTTCCGGCCGGACGCCGTGGTGCTCGACGTGATGCTGCCCGACCTGGACGGCTTCCAGGTGCTGCGTCGCCTGCGCGAGCAGTCGCCGAGCGTGCCGGTGCTGTTCCTGACCGCCCGGGACGCGGTGGAGGAACGCGTCGCCGGGCTCACCGTCGGTGGTGACGACTACGTCACCAAGCCGTTCAGCCTGGAGGAGGTGATCGCCCGGCTGCGCGCCCTGCTGCGCCGCTCCGGGTTCGCGGTCGCCGCCCGGGAGGAGGCGGTGCTGACCGTCGGTGACCTCAGCCTCGACGAGGACAGCCACGAGGTGCGCCGCGGCGACGCCCTGATCACGCTCACCGCCACCGAGTTCGAGCTGCTGCGCTACCTGATGCGCAACCCGCGCCGGGTGCTCAGCAAGGCGCAGATCCTCGACCGGGTCTGGAACTACGACTTCGGCGGCCAGGCCAACGTGGTCGAGCTGTACATCTCGTACCTGCGCAAGAAGATCGACGCGGGCCGCGCGCCGATGATCCATACGCTGCGCGGCGCGGGCTATGTCCTCAAGCCCGCGGAGTGACCACGGCGGGCGGCTGCGTCGCCGGCTGGCCGGCTGGTCGCTGCGCCGCCGCCTGGTGCTCTCCGTGGTGGCGCTGCTGGCGCTGGTCAGCGTCGGCATCGGCGGCCTGACCACGGTCGCGCTGCGACACTTCCTCATCGGGCGGATCGACGACCAGCTCACCGGCGGCGAGTCCCGCCGGCACGTGCGGCAGCCCTCGCCGTTCGAGCTGCCGCAGGAGCGACCGAGCACCTTCCGTCCGGGTTTCCCACCCGGCTACCCGGCCGAGTCCGTGGCGGCGCGGGTCGTCGACGGGAAGGTCGACCTGGCGTTCCGGCAGGCGGCCACGCAGCCGGCCACGGTGCCGGTGGGGGAGGTGGCGCCACTGGCCCGGCTCCGTCCCGACGCCGCGCCGCGCACGATCGCGCTGGCCGGGCGCGGTGACTACCGGGCGGTGGCTCGGCAGATGCCCGACGGCGACGTCCTCGTCTTCGCCATCCCGCTGTCCGAGGTCGACGAGACGGTCATGTGGATGGTCGTCGCCCAGGCCGGGGTGATCGGGGCCGGCCTGGTCATCGCCGGCGGCCTCGGCGCGCTGATCGTCCGGGGCACGTTGCGGCCGCTGACCCGGGTCGCGGCCACCGCGGCCCGGGTCGCCGAGCTGCCGCTGGACCGGGGCGAGGTGGCGCTGTCGGTCCGGGTGCCGGCCGCCGACACCGACCCGCGCACCGAGGTCGGGCAGGTCGGGGGCGCGCTCAACCGGATGCTCGGCCACGTCGCCGCCGCGCTCGCCGCCCGGCAGGCCAGCGAGACCCGGGTACGCCAGTTCGTCGCCGACGCCAGCCACGAGCTGCGGACGCCGCTGGCCGCCATCCGGGGGTACGCGGAGGTGGCCCGGCGCGGCCGGCAGGAGGTGCCACCGGACGTGGCGCACGCGTTGCGCCGGGTCGAGTCGGAGAGCACCCGGATGACCAGCCTCGTGGACGACCTGCTGCTGCTCGCCCGGCTGGACTCCGGCCGACCGCTGGCCGCCGAGCCGGTCGACCTGACCGCCATGGCGGTGAACGCGGTCAGCGACGCGCACGTGGCCGGCCCGGAGCACCACTGGCAGCTCGACCTGGCGGACGAGCCGCTCACCGTCACCGGCGACGGCCACCGGCTGCACCAGGTGCTGACGAACCTGCTCGCCAACGCGCGGGTGCACACCCCGGCCGGCACCACCGTCACCACCCGGCTGTCCCCCGCCCCGGACGGCGTGGAGCTGCGGGTCACCGACGACGGGCCGGGCGTCCCGGCCGAGCTGCAACCGGAGGTGTTCGAACGGTTCGCCCGCGGTGACAGCTCCCGCTCCCGCGCGCACGGCAGCACCGGTCTGGGGCTGGCCATCGTCGCCGCCGTGGTGGAGGCCCACCACGGCCGGGTCGAGGTGGCCAGCCGCCCCGGCCACACCGCGTTCACCGTCTGGCTGCCGGGATCCACAGCGGACGCATAGGTCGTTCACGGGGGTGGGTCAGCGGGCCCTCCGAGGCTTGCCGGCATGGACAGAACCGAGAGCCTGCTGACCGCGCCGACGGGTGGACCGTCCGCGACCGGGCCGGCCACCACCCCCGTACCGGAGTCGGCCCCGACCGCGGCGGAGCCGCCCGGCCGCGACCCGCGCTGGGCGCGCCCGGCCCTGGTCGGCCTGCTGGTCGCCACCGGCCTGCTCTACCTGTGGGGACTGGGCGCCTCCGGCTGGGGCAACGCGTTCTACTCGGCCGCCGCGCAGGCCGGCTCGGAGAGCTGGCAGGCGTTCTTCTACGGCTCCTCGGACGCGGCCAACTCGATCACCGTGGACAAGACGCCGGCCTCGCTCTGGCTGATGGCGCTGTCGGTCCGCGTCTTCGGGCTGAGCAGCTGGTCGATCCTGGTGCCGCAGGCGCTGCTCGGCGTCGCCTCGGTCGCCGTGCTGTACGCGACCGTCCGCCGCTGGTACGGCCCGACGGCCGGCCTGCTCGCCGGCGCGGTGCTGGCGCTCACGCCGGTGGCCACGCTGATGTACCGGTTCAACAACCCCGACGCGTTGCTGGTGTTCCTGCTGCTGGCCGCCGCGTACGCCACGGTCCGGGCGGTCGAGACCGCGAGCACCCGGTGGCTCGCGCTGGCCGGCGTGCTGGTCGGCCTCGGCTTCCTCACCAAGATGCTCCAGGCGTTCCTGGTGATCCCGGTGTTCGCCGCCGTCTACCTGCTGGCCGCGCCGACCGGACTCGGCCGGCGGATCCGGCAACTGCTGCTGGCCGGGCTGGCGGTGCTGGTCTCCGCCGGCTGGTGGGTGGCGGTCGTGGAACTGGTGCCGGCGAGCGCCCGCCCGTACATCGGCGGCTCGCAGCACAACAGCATCCTGGAGCTGACGCTCGGGTACAACGGCCTGGGCCGGATCACCGGTGACGAGGTGGGCAGCGTCGGCGGGGGCGGTCGGCCGGGCGGTGGGGGCGGCGGACCGTTCTCGGGCCAGACGGGTCTGCTGCGGATGTTCGACACCGAGGTCGGCGGGCAGATCTCCTGGCTGCTGCCGGCCGCGCTGGTCCTGCTGGTGGCCGGCCTGTGGCTGGCCGGGCGGGCGGCGCGCACCGACCGGCGGCGGGCCGGCCTGCTGCTCTGGGGCGGCTGGCTGCTGGTCACCGGGTTGATCTTCAGCTTCATGTCCGGCATCTTCCACGCCTACTACACGGTCGCGCTGGCGCCCGCCGTCGGCGCCCTGGTCGGCATCGGGGTCACCCAGCTCTGGCGGGCCCGCACGGCGCCCACCCGGTCCGCTGCCGGCTACACCCCGGCGACCACGCCCGCCGGGCACGTCCCGGCCGGGAACCGCTGGCGTGGATACGCCGCCACGCTGGTGCTGGCCGGCGCGCTGGCGGTCACCGTCTGGTGGTCCTGGCGCCTGCTCGGCCGCAGCCCCGACTGGCAGCCCTGGCTGCGCCCGGCCGTGCTGGCGACCGGCCTGACCGCCGCCGTCCTCCTGGCGCTCCTCGACCTCCCGGTGATCAAGGGCTTCGTGCCGGCCAGGGCGCCGCACGATGACGCGAACTCCTCGGTCACCTCGGGCCGGGCGGGCCGGTGGTGGACGCGCGGGGTGGTGACCGGGGTGGCGGCGCTGGGGATGGCGGCGGGAGTGGCCGGGCCGGCCGCGTACGCGGCGCAGACCGCGGCGACCCCGCACACCGGCTCGATCCCGAGCGCGGGTCCTGACGTGGTGGGTGGCTTCGGGCCGGGCGGCCGGGGCGGCTTCCCCGGCGGGCGGATGCCGGGCGGCGGGGAGTTCCCCGGCGGCGCGTTCCCCGGCTTCCCGGGCGGCGGGAACGGTCGGTTCCCGGGCTTCCCGGGCGGCCAGAACGGCGCGTTCCCGGGTTTCCCCGACGGCGGCCAGGCACCCGGCACTCCCGGCGGACCGAACGGCGGGACCGGACCGAACGGCGGGATCGGACCGAACGGCGGCGCCGGTCAGGACGGCGGGCGTGGGCAACGCGGCGGCGGCATGGGCGGACTGCTCGACGCGCGCGAGCCGAGCGCCGAGATGACGGCGCTGCTCACGGCCGACGCCGAGGACTACACCTGGGTCGCGGCCACGATCGGCTCGAACAACGCCTCCGGCTACCAGCTCGCCACCGGCGAGCCGGTGATGCCGATCGGCGGCTTCAACGGCAGCGACCCGTCGCCGACGCTCGCCGAGTTCCAGCGGTACGTGGCCGACGGCCGGATCCACTGGTTCCTCGGCGGCGGCGGGTTCCGGGCCAACGGCGGCAGCAGCGCGTCGACCGAGATCGCCGCCTGGGTCGCCGAGAACTTCACCGCGACCACCGTCGACGGGGTGACCGTGTACGACCTGAGCAGCGGAAAGCAGGGCTGATCCATGATCCTCATGCCGGAGCCCCGGGCCGCCGTGCAGGCCCGGCCCACCGCCGAGGGCGCGGTGCTGGACGTGGTGGTCCCGGTCCACAACGAGGAGGTCGACCTCGGCCCCTGCGTCCGGCGGCTGCACGCGTACCTGACCGCCCAGTTCCCGTACCCGTTCCGGATCACGGTGGCCGACAACGCCAGCTCCGACGGCACCCTGGCGGTGGCCGAGGCGCTCGCCGCCGAGCTGCCCGAGGTCGGTGTGCTGCACCTGGCGGAGAAGGGCCGGGGCCGGGCGCTGCGGGCCGCCTGGTCGGTGTCGCCGGCGCCGGTGCTGGCGTACCTGGACGTGGACCTCTCGACCGACCTGGCCGCGCTGCTGCCGCTTGTCGCGCCGCTGCTGTCCGGTCACTCCGACCTGGCCATCGGCACCCGGCTGGCCCGCACCAGCCGGGTGGTCCGGGGCACCAAGCGGGAGGTGATCTCCCGCGGCTACAACCTGCTGCTGCGCGGCACGCTGGCGGTGCGTTTCTCCGACGCGCAGTGCGGGTTCAAGGCGATCCGCGCCGACGTGGCGGCCGAGCTGCTGCCGCTGGTCCAGGACACCGGCTGGTTCTTCGACACCGAGCTGCTGGTGCTCGCCCAGCGGGCCGGGCTGCGGATCCACGAGGTGCCGGTGGACTGGGTGGACGACCCGGACAGCCGGGTCGACATCGTCGCCACCGCCCTGGCCGACCTGCGCGGCATCGGGCGGCTGGTCCGGGCGCTGGTCACCGGCGCGTTGCCGCTGGCCCGGCTGCGCGCCCAGCTCGGCCGGGCGCCGCTGCCGGCGCCGCCGGCACAGGTGCCGGTCGGGCTGCCCGGCCAGCTCGTCCGCTTCGCCGCGGTCGGGGTGGCCAGCACGCTCGCGTACCTGGTGCTCTTCCTGCTGGCCCGCGGCCCGCTCGGCGCGCAACCGGCGAACCTGCTGGCGCTGCTGCTGACCGCGGTGGCGAACACGGCGGCCAACCGCCGGCTCACGTTCGGCGTCACCGGTCGCCGCCACGCCGGCCGGCACCACCTCCAGGGGCTGCTCGCGTTCGCGCTCGGTCTGGCCCTGACCAGCGGCTCGCTGGCCGTCCTGCACGCCGTGACGGTCCCGCCGCGCGCGGTCGAGCTGGCCGTCCTGGTGGCGGCGAACCTGGCCGCCACCGCGCTGCGCTTCCTGCTGCTGCGGCTGGCGCTGCACCACCGCCCCTGACCCCACCTCGTCGATCATGAGGTTGGCGGCCGCGACGCGCCGCGACGCCTGCCGCCAACCTCATGATCGACGGTGGGTGGCAGGGTGGACGGATGTACCGGGAACGGGCGGCGGTGGGGATTCCGGCGGCGGTGCGCTGGGCGAGCGTCTCGTCCGGCGCGGGGCCGGTCCGCGTGCTGCCGGACGGGTGTCTGGACCTGCTCTGGTCCAGTCGGGCCGGGCTGCTGGTGGCCGGGCCGGACCGGGTGGCCCAGGTGTCGTGGTCGGCGCCGGGGGAGCGGTGGATCGGGCTGCGCCTGCCGCCGGGCGTCGGCCCGGCCGTGTTCGGGGTGCCCGCCGAGGAGTTGCGGGACCGCCGCGTCCCGCTCGCCGACCTGTGGGGCCGCGCCGCCGTGGAGCCGGCCGACCGGATCCGGGCGGCCATCGACCCGGGCGGTGCGCGGTGCGCGGCCGACTGGTGCGACGCCGGCGCCACGATCCTGGAGGAGGTGGCGCGGGCGCGCTTGCGGGCCGCCGGTGGGCCCGACCCGCTCGGCGCGCACGTGGCCGCCCGGCTGGCCGCCGGCGCCACGGTCGCGGCGACCGCCGCCGAGGTCGGCCTCGGCGCGCGGGCGCTGCACCGGCGCAGCCGGGCCCTCTTCGGGTACGGCCCGAAGACGCTGGCCCGCATCCTGCGCATGGGGCGCGCGCTGGACCTGGCCCGACGCGGCGTGCCGCTCGCCGAGGTCGCCGTGCGATCCGGGTACGCCGACCAGGCCCACCTCACCCGCGACGTGCGCGAGCTGACCGGCGTCCCACCGACCCGGCTGCTCACCCCGTCCGCCGACTGACCGGCGGGCCGGAGCGCGACGACTGGCGGGCCGACCGGGTGGCCCGGCCGGTCGGCCGGCGAACGATGCGGCGGGTGCCGGTCAGTCGGTCGTCAGCGGCGCGAACAGGTCCACACCGTTGCCGTCCGGATCGTGCAGGACCGCGTACCGCTGGCCCCAGACCGCGTCCCACGGCGGCAGTTCCCCGTGGTGGCCGGCGGCGGTCAGCTCGGCGTACCAGCGGTCCACCTCGGCCGGGTCGGCGCAGCGGAAGGCCAGGCTCATCCGCGGGCTGCCGGCGGGCGGTGTGAAGCCGGGATGGAAGCCGCGGATGGTGTCGACGGTGTCCCAGGCCAGCCGTACCCCGTTGGGGAGGGCGACCTCGACGTGCGGTTCCGTCTCGGCGCCGGCCGGGATCGGCAGCCCCAGCCGGCGGTAGAAGTCGAGCGTGCGGGCCATGTCGGTGACGACGGTCCCGACGAGATCGAACTGCGGTGTCATGCCGCCACGGTAGGCGGCCCCGGGCCGGCCCGTCTTGAACGGATCGGACGGGGGAGGAGTGCCCGGTGTGGCCGCGCGTGTCCGGTCAGGCGCGTACCGTAGGGGACAAGTCCGGCGTTGAGGAGTAAAGCTCGCGTTCCGGGCGGTGCTCCGATGACCGGCGAGGGAAGGAAAGCAGCCGTGACGCACCTGGCCTACCTGGACGCGGGATCCGGCAGTCTCATCGTGCAGGCGGTGGTCGGCGGGGTGGCCGGAGTGGCCGTGGCCGCCAAGCTCTACTGGCGGCGCCTGGTGACCCGGTTCCGTCGCCAGCCCACCGACCGGGGCTGACGGCATGACGGTTCCCGACACCGGCGTCCGTGTCGAACCCGGCTCCTTCCGCGACCCCGGCAACCAGGTCTTCCATCGGGCCGGGGAGGTGCTGCGCGGCCTCGACGAGCGGTCCGCCCGGGACTGGCGGGCGTTGTCCGCCAGCGACTTCTTCCGCGACCTCACCGCCGCCGGCCACCTGGTCGGCACCGAGGAACTCGTCCCGACCCCGGTCGACGTGCCCTGGGCCGCGGTGCTGCGGCACGACCGCATCCCGTTCGTCTCCCACCCCTACGAGTGGCCGTACGCGATGCTGCGCGACGCGGCGCTGCTGCACCTGGACGTGCTGCGCGCCGCACTGGAGGCCGGCTTCACCACCAAGGACGGGTCGGCCTACAACGTGCAGTGGCGCGGCGTCCGGCCGGTGTTCATCGACGTCGGCTCGTTCGAGGCGCTTCGCGACGGCGAACCCTGGGCCGGCTACCGGCAGTTCTGCCAGACGCTGCTCTACCCGCTGCTCATCCAGGCCCACCTCGGGCTGGACTTCCAGCCGTTCCTGCGGGCCCGGATCGACGGCGTCGAGCCGGACCAGATGCGCCGCCTGTTCGCCGGCGCCCGCCGCTGGCGGGCCGGGGTGCCCACCCACGTGCACCTGCACGGCGCGATGCAGGCCCGCCACGCCGACGCCAGCAGCAGCGCCGTCCGCGCCCAGCTCCGCGCCGCCGGGTTCTCCCGCGAGCTGGCCCTGGCCACCGTACGCGGGCTGACCCGGCTGGTCCGCCGGCTCGACCACCGGCCCCGCGACAGCCACTGGGCGGACTACCAGCGCACCTGCGCGTACTCGGTGCCGGACCGGCAGGCCAAGGAGGACTTCGTCGACCGGGCGGTGGCCGCCACCGCCCCGCACTCGGCGTTGGACCTGGGCGCCAACGACGGCCGGTACGCCCGCGTCGCGGCCCGGCACGCCGCGTACGTGGTCGCCGTCGAGCAGGACCCGGGCGTGGTCGACGCGCTCTACCGCGCGTTGTGCGACGAGGGCGAGGGACGGATCCTGCCGCTGGTGATGGACCTGGCCGACCCGTCGCCGGGCGGCGGCTGGCGCGGCGTCGAGCGGGCCGCGTTCGTCGACCGGGCGCGCGCCGACCTGGTGCTCGCCCTGGCCCTGGTGCACCACCTGGCGATCGGTCGGAACGTGCCGCTGCCCGACGTGCTCGACCAGCTCGCCGCGCTCACCGAGCCCGGCGGCAGCCTGGTGGTGGAGTTCGTCCACCCGGACGACCCGATGGCCCGCCGGCTGCTGGCCAACAAGCCGGACGGTCTCTTCCCCGACTACCGGCGGGACGCGTTCGAGGCGCTGCTGGCCCGGCGCGGGCGGGTGGTGGCGCGCGCCGAGCTGCCCTCCGGCACCCGCACGCTCTACCAGGTGGTGGTGGGTGGCTGAGGACACCCTCGCCCCACCACGGGACCGTCCGGCCGGCACCGACGCGCCCCGACGGCGGGGCCCGTGGCGGGCCGAGGCGGCGCGGCTGGCCGAGGTGACGGCGCTGGTCGGCCTCGTGGTCACCCAGCCGCTGCTCGACGTGCTCGGTCGCAGCCCCGACTTCTTCCTGTTCCACCGCGCCTCCCGGACCGACGTGCTGCTCCTGGTCGCGCTGGTCGCGCTGGCGCCCACGCTGCCGTTCGCGGCGCTCGGCGCCCTGGCACTGCTCGGCGGCCGGGTCACCCGGGCGGCGGTGCACACCGTGCTGGTCGGGCTGCTGCTCGCCGCGCTCGCGGTCCAGGTGGGCCGCCACCTGACGCCGCTTCGGGGCGTACCGCTGCTGGTGGTGGCCGGCGGGGCCGGCGCGCTCGCGGCGGTCGCGCACCGGCGGTGGCGGGCGCTGCGCCGGGTGCTGCGGGTGGCCGCGGCCGGCCCGGTGGTCTTCGTCGGGCTGTTCCTGTTCGCGTCGCCGGCCTCGGCGGTGGTGCTGCCCCCCGGCGACGGCGGCGCCGCCGGCACGGCCGGCGCGGGCAGCCACCCGCCGGTGGTCATGATCGTGCTGGACGAGCTGCCGCTGGTGTCGCTGCTCGGCCCGGACGGGCGGATCGACGCCGCCCGCTACCCGAACTTCGCCGCGCTGGCCGCCGGCTCGACGTGGTACCGCAACGCCACCGGCGTCAGCGGCTGGACGCCCTACGCGCTGCCGGCCATGCTCACCGGCCGTTACCCGGACCGGGCCGTGGCGCCGCACTACTCGCAGTATCCGGACAACCTGTTCACCGCGCTCGGCGGCCTCTACCAGATCAGGGCGCAGGAGAGCATCACCCGGCTCTGCCCGCCCAGCCGCTGCGAGCAACCGGCCAGCCCGCAGCAGGGGATCGGCGTGCTGGCCCGGGAGAGCGGCAAGCTGCTGCGCCAGCTCACCGCACCGGTGGACAGCCGGGTCGACCCGGAGGACTCGTACCGGGAGCAGACCGCGGCCGAGGCCGGGCTCGACGCCGCCGAACCGGTGCCCGACGACCCGAAGTTCCGCTGGGACACGCTCGACGACAACCAGCCGGCCCGGTTCACCTCGTTCCTCGCCGGGCTGCGCCCCGCCGACCGCCCCACGCTGCACTTCCTGCACCTGCTGATGCCGCACTCACCGTGGGCGTACCTGCCGTCCGGGGCGCACTACGACGCGCCGGAGGACCTGCCCAACGACGGCGCCGGCTGGGTGGACGTGGCCCGTGCCCGGCACCTGGCCCAGCTCGGCTACACCGACCGGCTGATCGGCGAGACGCTGCGGACGCTGCGCGCCACCGGCCTCTACGACCAGGCGCTGGTGCTGGTCACCGCGGACCACGGGGTGAGCTTCCGCCAGGGCTGGCAGGGCCGGGGGATGGACGCCATAAACCACGCCGCGAACGAGGTGGCCTGGGTGCCGATGTTCGTCAAGGAGCCCGGCCAGCGGGCCGGCCGGGTCGACGACCGCAACTGGGAGCACGTGGACCTGCTGCCCACCATCGCCGACGAGACCCACGTCCGGGTGCCCTGGCGGATGGACGGCGTCCCGGCGAGGGCCGCCCCGCGCGGGCGGGCCGACAAGCGCTTCTACGACCGGCCCGGCCAGCCGGTGACGATCACCGGCGGGGTGCCCGCACCGGTGCCGCTGCCGGCCGTCGACCCGTTGGTCGGCACGCGGCTCTCCGACGCGCCCCCCGGTGGCACGGCCACGGTCGCGAACCGGGCCGCGTTCGCCGCGGTCGACCCGGCGCGGGGGCTGCCGGCGCTGGTCTGGGGCACCGTGCCCGACGCCGTGCCGGACGGCACCCGGCTCGCGGTGGCGGTCAACGGCACGGTCGGCGCGGTGGTGCCGGTGGTGTCGCGGGACGCCGGCGGCCGGCGGTTCGCCGCGTTCCTCCCCGACGACCGGCTCTTCGCCGCCGGCGCCAACCGCCTCGACCTGTACCGCCTCGACGCCGGCGGGACGCCGCGGCGGCTCGACCTGTCCTGACCGGCCCCGCGGCCGGTTTCCGCCCCGGCAACTCGGGAATCAGTGACGCATACCTCACCTGCGAAACCATGCCGAGCGTTGTCCCCCATACCGTGATTACGGTAGAAGCGAAGGCAATTCAACGAAGATCTTGCCGGCGAAGCGAGGAACAGATGACGGAAGTCAAGCTCGACCACCCCGGTGGGCAGCTGTCGATGCCGGTGCAGTCCGCGGTCGAGGGCCCCGCCGGGATCGGGGTGAGCAAGCTGCTCAAGGAAACCGGGATGACCACGTACGACCCCGGTTTCGTCAACACCGCGTCCTGTTCGTCCGCGATCACCTACATCGACGGTGACGCGGGCATCCTGCGGTACCGCGGCTACCCGATCGACCAGTTGGCCGAGAAGTCCTCCTTCCTGGAGGTCTCCTACCTGCTGATCTACGGCGAGCTGCCGTCCCAGACGGAGCTCACCGAGTTCAGCGAGCGGATCCGGCGGCACTCGCTGCTGCACGAGGAGATGCGTCGCTTCTTCGACGGTTTCCCCCGCGATGCGCACCCGATGGCGGTGCTCTCCTCGGCCGTCAGCGCCATCTCGACGTTCTACCAGGACAGCCTGGACCCGTTCGACTCCGAGCACGTCGAGATGTCCATGGTGCGGCTGATGGCGAAGGTCCCGACCATCGCCTCGTACGCGTACAAGAAGTCGATCGGCCAGCCGCTGCTGTACCCGGACAACTCGCTCGGCTACGTCGAGAACTTCCTCCGGATGACGTTCGGCGTGCCGGCCGAGCAGTACGAGGTCGACCCGGTCGTCGCCCGCGTGCTGGACATGCTGTTCGTCCTGCACGCCGACCACGAGCAGAACTGCTCCACCTCGACCGTGCGGCTGGTCGGCTCCAGCAACGCCAACCTGTTCGCCTCCGTCTCGGCCGGCGTGAACGCGCTGTTCGGCCCGCTGCACGGCGGCGCCAACCAGGCCGTGCTGGAGATGCTCCAGAAGATCCAGGCCGACGGCGGCGACGTCCGCACCTTCGTGCAGAAGGTGAAGGACAAGCAGGACGGCGTGAAGCTGATGGGCTTCGGCCACCGGGTCTACAAGAACTACGACCCGCGGGCCGCGATCGTGAAGAAGGCCGCCCAGGACGTGCTCGGCCGGATGGCCAAGCCGGACCCGCTGCTGGACCTCGCGATGCAGCTGGAGGAGATCGCGCTCGCCGACGACTTCTTCGTCTCCCGGCGGCTCTACCCGAACGTGGACTTCTACACCGGCCTGATCTACAAGGCCATGGGCTTCCCGACGAAGATGTTCACGGTGCTGTTCGCGCTGGGCCGGCTGCCCGGCTGGATCGCCCAGTGGCGCGAGATGATCAACGACCCGGAGACCAAGATCGGTCGCCCGCGGCAGATCTACACCGGCGCCCCGGAGCGGGACTACGTCCCCGCCGCCAACCGCTGACGTGTAAGGAGGGGCCCCCTGTTAACGCCTCAGGCATAGATGGGGCCCCTTCTCAAACGACGGCCGACGCGAAGGCCGCCGACCCGATCGGGTCGGCGGCCTTTTCCGTGCTCCGGGGCGCGGGGTGGTGAGAAGGGGCCCCTGCTATACCGCAGGCGTTAACAGGGGGCCCCTCCTTTCACCGCAGGCCGGCGGCGGTGAGGAGGTTGCCGGCGGGGAGCGGGGGCAGGGCGCGGCCGGCGGCCATTCGCTGCTCGGTGCGGGCGGCGGTGAACGCCGGGTCACCGGCGATCGCGGCGGCGTACGCGGCGGCCGTGCGGGACGCGATGGCCGACCAGCCGTACTGCTCGTGCACCATGGCGCGGGCCCGCCGGGCCAGCGCGCGGGCCCGGTCGGTGTCGGAGAGCAGCGCGTGCACCGCCTCGGCCAGCCCGTCCGGGTCCTGCGGGGCGAACGTCATCCCGGTGACGCCCGGCTCGACGATCTCGGCCAACCCGCCGGTACGCGACACCGCCAGCGGCGCGCCCGCGGCAGCGCCCTCCAGCGCGACCATGCCGAACGGCTCGTAGATGCTGGGCACCGCGAAGCAGTCCGAGGCGGCCATCACCGCGGGCAGGTCGGTGCCGCCGAGGAACCCGGGCATGCTGACCGTGTCGCCCAACCCGAGCCGGTGCACCTCGGCCTCCAGCTCCGCCTTGTACGGCCCGTCGCCGACGATCACTGCGCGCAGCCCGGGGTGCCGTTCCCGCAGCCGGGGCAGCCCGGCCAGCAGGTGCTGCACGCCCTTCTCGTAGACCAGCCGACCGGCGAACGTGACAAGCGGCCCGTCGGCGGCGAAGCGGGTCCGGGCGGCGGCGACCGCCGAGGCGGGCACCCGCCAGCGGTGCGGCTCGACGCCGTTGGGGACCACGTCGACCCGGGCCGCGTCCACGCCGAACAGCGCGCCGACCTCGTCGCGCATGTAGCCGGAGCAGACGATCACCCGGCCGGACTCGCTGGCCAGCCAGTGCTCGACGCCGTGGATGGTGCGGTTCATCTCCTCGGGCAGCCAGCCCTGGTGCCGGCCCGCCTCGGTGGCGTGGATGGTGGTCACCAGCGGCACGTCCAGGTGCTCGCGCAGCGTCATGGCGGTGTGCGCGACCAGCCAGTCGTGGGCGTGGATCACGTCGTACGCGCCGGACTCGGCGGCGCGCAGCGCGGCCCGGGTGAGCGTGTGGTTGAACGCCATGGT
>NZ_JBEZCX010000023.1:107211-125191 GCF_040647835.1 Micromonospora sp. NPDC049240 | reverse complement strand
GAGAGGCAGTAGGAGAACATCGCGTCACCCGAGGCCACCGGCGTCAGGTACCGGCGCTTCAGCTCCTCGGAGCCGGCCAACAGCAGCGGCATGGTCCCGAGCTTGTTGCCGGCCGGGATCAGTGACGACGAGGCGCACGCGCGTGCGATCTCCTCGATGACGATCGCGGTGGCGAGGGCGTCGGCGCCGGCGCCGCCGTACTCGACCGGGATGTGCGGCGCGTGGAAGTCGGCGGCGCGCAGCGCGTCGTAGGCGTTCTGCGGGAACTGGGCGGTCTCGTCGGCGATGGCGGCGTGCGGTGCGACCTTGTCGTCGCACACGTCCCGCACCGCCTCCCGTACCGCCGCGTGCTCCTCGGGCAGTTGGTACGCCTCGAACACCGCAAAGACCCCCTCGTCGCTGACCTGGCCCCAAGAATACCATCCGGTCGGTATGTATTTCTCCTTGAGTTACCCGCTCGGAGAGTGTTAGATACCCACCAGTCGGAATGTTGGAGGCCGGGATGACACGTGCCGTCCAGGCGGGCATGGACTTCGTCTCCGCGCTCGACCGGGGGAGCCTCGGCGGCCTCGCTCGCCTGTGCGCCCCGGACGCGACCTGGTGGGTCGACACCGGTCCGGACCGGCGCGGTGGCGACCCGGGCCTCGCCCCACACGGAAGTGGACGCTTCCCGCTGCACGGCATCATGCGGATGGACGACAAGCTCGCGCTGATGCGCTCGCTCGGTCCCCGGGCGTTCCCCACCGGCTGCCGCCAGATCCCGCGTCGCGTCGTCGCCGGGGACGACACCTGCGTCATCGAGGTCGAGGGGTACGGCGTGCACGCCGGTGGGCTGGAGTACGCCAACCGCTACGGCTTCGTCTTCGACGTCGACCCGGCCGGCGCCGTGGTCGCGGTGCGCGAGTACCTCGACACCAGCCACGCGCAACACGTGGTGGGCGGCGGCGCGGCCGTCCCCCGTAGCAGCCTCGACCGCCGCCCGGCCCGCGCCGCGCCCGGTCCCGCCGACGCGCCCCGGCCCCTGCGGGCCGCGCTGGCCATGTGGCCGGCCCTGGCCCGGGGCGACCTCGACGCGTTCGGCGCCCTCTTCACCGCCGACGCCACCTGGTGGACCGACTCCGGCCGGCACCGTGACCGGGGCCGGCCGCACGGGTGGGGCGATCTCGACGCCAACGGCCCGTTCCACGGCCGGGTGCCGATGACCGCGAAGCTCGCCGCGATGCGGGCACGTCTCGCCGGCGGCGCGTACCGGTCGGCCGCGGTCGAGGTGACCGCCGACCGGTGGGTCGTCGACGACACGCTCGTCGCCGTCGAGGCCCACGGCGACGCCACGCTCGGCGACGGGTCCCGCTACCAGAACCGCTACCTCTGGATCGTCGACGTGCGTGCCGGTGGCATCGCCGAGGTCCGGGAGTACTGCGACACCCTGCACATCGCTGACCTGATGGGCTTCGACGCGGAGGTCGGCCGATGACGCTGCCGTTCACCGACCTCAACCACGTGCTGACCACCACCCGGTCGGTGCGCCTGCGCCTGGACTACGACCGCCCGGTGCCGATCGGCCTGATCGGCGAGTGCCTGCAACTCGCCCTGCAGGCGCCCACCGGCGGCGGTGCCGAGGACTGGCGCTGGCTCGTCGTCGGCGACCCGGCGCTCAAGGCCGAGCTGGCGACGCTCTACCACGCCGCCTACCTCACGTACGTGCACGAGCCGCTGCACAGCGAGGCGGGCGCGGAGAGCGAGACCGTCCGGGGACGCCTCGGTGGTGTCGACGGGCACGGCACGGTCAGCGCCCGGACCGCGCGGATCCTCCGGGGCGCCGAGCACCTGGCGCGCACCATCGGCCGGGCGCCCTACCTCGTCATCCCGTGCGCGACCCGGCCCAACCCGGCCACCGGCGGACCCGGCACGAACTCCGCCGTCTACGGGTCGCTCTATCCGGCGATCTGGCAGTTCAACCTGGCCCTGCGGGCACGCGGGCTGGGCACGGTCATCACCACCCTGCACCTGCACCACGCGGCGTCCGCCGCCGCGCTGCTCGGCATCCCCGACGACGCGCTGCAGATCACCATGCTGCCGGTCGCCCACACCCGCGGCACCGACTTCAGGGTCGCGGCCCGCCGGCCGGTGAGCAGCGTCAGCTACCTCGACCGGTGGGGAGTGCCGTTGCCCTACCGGGACAAGCCCGTCGACCGCCTCACCGGGGAGGACCACGTATGAGTACCGCTGTGATCACCGACATCGACGAGGTGCTGACGACCACCCGGGCGGTGCGACACCGGATGGACTTCGACCGGCCAGTGGGCCGCGCCGTCGTCGAGGAGTGCCTGCGCTTGGCGCAGCAGGCGCCGATGGGCTCCAACCTGGAGGACTGGCGCGCCGTGGCGGTCGACGACCCGGCGCTGCGGCGGAAGCTGTCCGAGCTCTACACCGAGATCTGGTACGAGACGGTCGAGCGTCCGCTGGCCGGCGGCGAGGCAGCCACCACCACCCGGCTGTCGCCGGCGGTCCGTGGCGACCCGTCGGCCCAGGCCCGGCAGCACCGGGTCCTCGCCGCGGTGAAGCACCTCGTCGACCACCTGGCCGAGGTGCCCGTCCTGGTCGTCCTGTGCAGCACCAAGCCGATCCCCGAGCGGCCGGTCGGCGGCGCCGCGTCCGGGTACTACGGCTCGATCTTCCCGTTCGCCTGGTCGTTCCAGCTCGCGCTGCGGTCCCGGGGCCTCGGCTCGGTGCTTGCCACCGCCATGGCGCACCGGGCCACCCGGGTACGGGCGGTGCTCGGCCTGCCCGACGGATGGCGACCGGTCACGCTCATCCCGGTCGCGTACACCAAGGGTCTGGCCTTCCGCCCCGCGGCCCGGGCCGACCTCGCCGACGTGGCGTTCTGGAACGGGCCCACCGAGCGGGCCGCAACGGCGTCGGCATGAGAGCCGCCTACGTCGTCGAGCCCTCCGCCGACCACCCGGTCGACGCGCTGCGCGTCGGCGACCTCGACGCCCCGCCGGCGCCCGCCGGCTGGGTGAGCGTCGACGTGCGGGCCGGCGCGCTGAACATGCACGACATCTGGAGCCTGCGCGGTGTCGGCGTCCCACCCCCCGACGGTCCCCGCGTCCTCGGCAGCGACGCGGCAGGCGTGGCCGGGGACCGCGAGGTGATCGTCTATCCCGTGCTGCCCACCGCGCCGACCGGCCGGACCGTCACCCACGCGACTCTGCTGCCGGACGCCGGCCACGGCGTCCTCGCCGAGCGCGTCGTGGTACCGGCGGCGCACCTGGTGCCCAAGCCCGCCGGGCTGAGTTGGGCCGAGGCGGCGAGCCTGCCCACGGCCTGGCTGACCGCGTACCGCATGTTGTTCACCCGGGCGGCGCTCTCGCCCGGGCAGGTGGTGCTCGTCCAGGGCGCGGGTGGCGGCGTCGCGACCGCCGCGACCTGCCTCGCCGTGGCCGCCGGCGCCATCGTCATGGTCACCTCCCGCTCCCCGGCCAAACGGGAGCGGGCGCTGGCCCTCGGCGCGGCCGTCGCTCTGGACAGCGGCGAGCGGACACCGGAGTTGGCCGACGTCGTCGTCGAGACCGTCGGCCCGGCGACGTTCGCGCACTCGGTCCGCTCGACCCGGGCCGGCGGCGCCGTCGTGGTGTGCGGCGGCACGAGCGGCTTCACCGCCCACCTGGACCTGCCCCGCCTGTTCGCCCGGGAGATCACCGTCCACGGCTCGACCATGGGCACGCTCGACGAACTCCGGTCCCTGGTCGAGTTCGTCGACACCCACCACGTCCGGCCGGTCGTGAACAGCGTCGTCGACCTCGCCGACATCCACCGCCAGGCCGGCCGGATGCTCGCCGGCGCCGGCTTCGGCAAGCTCTGCGTGAGCCTGTCGTGACCTCCGTCGTGGTGACCCGCCGCGGGCCCGCCCTGTGGGCGCGGATCGACAGCGCCGGCGCCGGCAACGCCTGCGACAGCACGGTGCTGGCCGGTCTCGAAGGGTGGCTCGCCGGTGCGACCGATCCGGACGTGCGGGTGCTCGTGCTCACCGGGACCGGCCGGAGCTTCTGCGCCGGGGCCGACCTCGCCGAGACCACCGGCCTGCTCGGGGACCTGCCCGCGCTGCTGGCCCTCCTCGACCGGGGCCGCCGCCTGGTACGCCGGATGCGGGCAGCGGAGCTGCCCACCGTCGCGGCGGTCAACGGGGCGGCCTTCGGCGGCGGTCTGGAACTGCTGCTCGCCTGCGACATCGCGGTCGCCGCCGACAGCGCCCGGATCGGCGACCGGCACCTCGCCGTCGGCCAGGTGCCGGGCTGGGGATCCAGTGTGCTGCTGCCGCTCGCCGTCGGTCCGGCGCTCGCCCGGCGGCTGCTGGTCACCGGCGAGACCTGGTCGGCCGAGGATTCCGCGCGCCGCGGCCTGGTCAGTGGGACTGTCGCCGACGACCAACTGGTCGCGCACGTCGACGCGCTGGCGGCGGCCGTCGCGGCCCTCGACCCGACGGCGGTCCGGCGGATGCTGCGCATCGCCCGGCCCGTCGTCGCGGACGCGGCCTGGGAGCGCGAGTGGGAGACGCTCACCGCGCACGTCACGGCCCAGGCGACCGGCGTTGAGTGACGCTTCCGGACCGACCATGCGAAACGGAGTCCCGCAGATGCGAGCCACCAGACGAACCACCGTACGCACGCCGGACGACCTGCTGGAGCTGGTCGGCGCGGAGTTGGGCGTCAGCGCGCCTCAGGTGGTGACCCAGGGGCAGGTCGACCAGTTCGCCGACGTCACCGGCGACCACCAGTGGATCCACGTCGACGTCGAGCGGGCGCGGTCCGGGCCGTTCGGTGGCACGGTCGTGCACGGCTTCCTGACCCTGTCCCTCGTGCCCCGGCTGCTGGCCGACATCCTCGAGGTGCGGACGTTCTCGATGGGGGTCAACTACGGGCTGGACCGGGTCCGGTTCGTCAAGCCGCTGCCGCCGGGCGTCGAGATCCAGGGCGTCGCCACGCTCGTCTCGGCCGCGCCGATCCCCGCCCCGGCGGCCGGAGGGGCCGCCGGGGTGCAGGCCAAGGCGTCGGTGACGGTGGAGTTCGTCGACGGGTCGCAGCCCTGCTGCGTGGCCGAGATCCTGTTCCGCTACTACGACTGAGCCGGCGCCGGTGGGCCGGCGCTCACTCGGTCGCCGCGCGCGACGGCGTGACGAACCGACCCCGGTAGAACGACAGCGCCGGCACGTCCGTCGGCTTCAGGTGGACCCGGTCGACGTCGAGCAGGAAGATCACGTGATCGCCGCTGGTGATCACCTCGTCGCGCACCCCGGCGAGGATCGCCGGGGTGCCGGGGAGCAGCGGTACGCCGTCCGGGCCGGGCACCCAGGACACACCGCTGAGCCGTTCGGCGCCGGACAGGCCCGAGGTGGCGAACCGTCGGGCCACGTCCTCCTGGTCCTGGCCGAGGATGTGGATGGCGATCCGGTCGGACCCCATCAGCACGGGGAAGCTCGACGAGTGGCTGGTGACGCAGAAGAGCACCTTCGCCGGTTCGAGCGAGACCGAGGTGAACGAGTTGACGGTCAGCGCGGCGACGGCGCCGTCCGCGGCCACCGCGGTCACCGCGGTGACGCCGGTGGGGAAGTGTCCGCACACCTGGCGGAACTCGGCGGAGTCGAACAGGGGCTCGGCCATCATCGGTTCACCGCCGGGTCGAGGGAGTCGTGGTCGGGCCGCAGCCCGTCTTCGAGCTGGATGAGGCAGAGCGTGTGTCCACCGGGGTCCTTCACCAGGTGCAGCCGCCCGTGCGGGCTGTCCACCGGTCCGACCGTCGGTTGCCCGCCCAGGGCGGCGACCCGGGCCACCGCGTCGTCGAGGGACGCGACCGCGAAGTAGGTGATCCACTTCGACGGGATCGGGTTGGGCCAGTCGTTGTCGAGTTCGAGGACGCCGGCGACCGGGACGTCGCCGAGCATCAGCAGCGTGTAGGGCCGCGTGGTGGGTGAGTCGCCGCGCTGCCGGGTGGTGTAGCCGAACAGGGAGCGGTAGTAGGCCACCGAAGCGGCGGGCTCCCCGGTGTCCAGCTCGTTCCAGCACAACGCGCCGACCGAGTTCAGTGCCTGGACGCCGGCGCGGGATTCGCCCTGGTAGAGACCGAAGGCCGCGCCGAAGGGGTCGACGACTGCCGCGCCGGTGCCGGCCGCCGGCAGGTATCGGGGTGGCGTGACCAGTTCACCGCCGAGCGCCACCGCCTGGCGGGTGGACCGGGTGATGTCGTCGACGGCGAAGTAGGTGATCCAGCCCCGGGGGCGGTCGCCGTGCAGCGCGGCGGCGTCGGAGATCCCGGCGACGTCGCGGCCGTCGACGCCGCACATCCGGTAGGTCGTGGCGCCCAGCCGTTCGGGGCGGATCGTCCAGCCGAGCAGCGAGCGGTAGAACGTCTCGACCCGCTCCGGGTCGGGGGTGCACAGCTCCACCCAGACCGCCTCGCCGGGCTCGAATCGATGGCTCATCCGGCGGCTCCCCACCTGGTCGGGCCCGCGACGACGGTGCGGGCCGAGATGTCGTACGCCTGGTCGGCGGTGCCGGTGGCCAGGCTCGACTCGACGACGGCGACCACCGCCCGCAGTGTCGGTCCGGGCACGGCCAGCAGCGTGTCGACGAGGTCGTCCACCGCGTGGTCGAGGTCGTCGTCGTCGACCACCTCGACGACCAGTCCCCAGGCGAGCAGTTGCCGGGCGGTCGCGGTCGCCGCGCCGGTCAGCAGATGGTAGGCGTGCTGGCGGGGTATCGACCGGGCGATCGTGTGGCCGACGCCGGCGGGGGCGAAGCCGTACCGGGCCTCCGGGAGGGACAGCCGGGCGTCGGCCGCGGCGATCGGCAGGTGCACGGCGCTGAGCAGGCCGGCGCCGAAACCGATGATCCGCCCTCGGACGGCGGCGACGACGGGCACCGGGAGTCGCCGGATCCGGTGCAGCGCCGCGTCGCTGGCGCGTAGGTCGGCGGCGACCGTCTCCGTGGTGGCGCCGGCCAGCGCGGCGAAGGCGGTGGTGTCCCAGCCGCCGCAGAAGTGTCGACCGGCCATGTCGAGCCGGATCACCACGCAGCGCTCGTCGGCGGCGGCGGACTCCAGCGTGTCGGCGAGGTCGTACAGGCGAGCGAGGTCGAAGCAGTTGCCGCGTGCCGCGTTGTCGTAGCGGACCCGCGCGAGGCGGCCGTCGTGCCCATGGGTGAGGGTGATGGTCACGACAGGATCATACATACCGGTCGGTATGAAGACAACGTCGCTGGTTGGCCCGGCTCTGTCACACGAATGTCATGGGCGAGACACCCGTGCGACCCGTTGACTTGATACCGGCTGGTCGGTACTTTGTGGCGAACGTCACCGCCGCCTCACGCGGAAGACATGACGGGTCCATCGCTGTGAAGGACACCACGATGATCATGAAGTCCTTGCGTTCCCGGCGCTTCCTGGCAGTCGCCACCGCCCTGACCCTCGCGAGCGCCGGCCTGACCGGATGCGGCGGCTCCGACTCCGACGACGCCGGCGCGTCCGGCACGGCCACCATCCGGGCTCTGCTCGCCGCCCAACCGGCGACGCTCGACCCGATCGTGGGCGCACGCTCCGCCCAGATCGTCTGGGCGACGATGCTCGAACCCCTGATCGACACCGGCGACGACCTGACGCCCACCGACACCGGCCTGGTGACGAGCTGGACCCGCACCGACGCCACCACCTGGACCTTCAAGGTCCGGCCGGACATCAGCTTCAGCAACGGCGAGAAGGCCGACGCGGCAGCGGTCGCCAACACCATCACGCTCACCCGGGACAGCGCCGCGTCGCAGCTCAAGTCCTACTTCGGCAACGTCACCGCGATCGAGGCGCCGGACGCCACCACCGTCGTGGTCAAGACGAAGACCCCGCAGTACGACATCCCCGACCTGCTCACCACCGTCTACCTGGTGCCGCCGAAGTACTACCAGGAGAAGGGCTCGGAGGGCTTCGCCGCCGCGCCGGTCGGCACCGGCCCGTACGTCTGGGGCGGCGCGAACGCCGGCCGCGACATCTCGGTCAAGCGCAACCCCGACTACTGGGGCACCAAGGCGACGAACGAGGGCGTCACCTTCACCTGGGCGAACGAGGCCGCCCAGCGGCTCGCGTTGATCCAGAGCAAGAGCGTCGACGTCTCCTTCGACCTGCCGCCGGCGCAGGCGAGCGCGGCCAAGGCGGCGGGCGTGAACGTGGTGAGCACCGAGACCGCCATGAAGATCATCGCGTTCCTCGACTCGACGAAGGCGCCGTTCGACGACCCGAAGTTGCGCGAGGCGGCGGCGCTGGCTGTCGACCGCGACGCGATCGTCAAGGGCATCTTCGACGGCCAGGCGGTGCCCGACGCCGGCCTGCTCAACGTCCGACCCGGTCAGCAGCCGACGCAGCGCGTGACCGCCGACCCCGCCAAGGCCAAGGAACTCGTCGGCGGCGCGACCCCGAGCGTGCAGATCAGCTACCCGGCGGCGCAGTACACCAACATCGAGGAGGTCTCGCAGGCCGTCGGTGGCAGTCTGGAGAAGGCCGGCTTCAAGGTGACCTACGTGCCGCTCGACTACGGCACGCTGGTCAAGCGGATCATCGGCCGCCAGGTCCCCGGCATCGCGATCTTCGCCGGCGTCCCGAACGTCGCCGTGCCGGACTACTTCGTCAGCGGCTTCATGAAGACGAAGTCGATCACCGGCAACTGCCCCGACCCGCAGATCGACGCGCTCGCCCAGCAGGCGTTGGAGCAGGACGGCGCCGAGCAGGCCACCCCGATCTACGAGCAGCTCAACACGATCGGCGTGGTCCAGAAGCACTGCTACGTCCCGCTCTACCGGCAGGTGTTCAACTACGCCACCGGCCCGGGTGTCGCCGGCGTGGTGTTCGGCCCGCTGAACACCGTGGACTTCACGAAGACGACCCGCTGACGATGGCCGAGGTAGTCAAGACGGGGGCGCCGGGCGACACCGGCCGGCGCCCCCGCACCCCGGCGGCGGACACCCCCGTACTGGTGGTCGACGACCTCGTCGTCGAGCACCGCAACGACCGCACCGGTGAGGTCTTCCGGGCCGTCGACCGGGTGTCGCTGCGCATCGAGGCCGGCGAGAGCGTCGCCGTCGTCGGTGAGTCCGGCTCCGGCAAGACCACGCTCGCGATGGCCGCCACCGGCCTGGGCCCGCGCGGCGCGGGCCAGATCCGGCTGCTCGGCCACCCGCTGCACGCGACCAGCCGCAGCCAACTGCGTCGGCTTCGCCCCGACGTTCAGGTGGTGTTCCAGGATCCGCACGGCTCGCTGGACCCCCGCCAGTCGGTCCGGTCCGGGCTGCGGGAGCTGCGCTCGCTGCAACCCGAGCGGACCTCCTGGATCGGCGACGCCGACCTGCTCGGCCGGGTCCGGCTCGCCCCGGACCTGCTCGACCGCTACCCCCACCAGCTCTCCGGCGGTCAGGCGCAACGGGTCTGCATCGCCCGCGCCCTGCTCATGCGCCCGCGCCTGATCGTGGCCGACGAGCCGACCTCCGGCGTCGACGTCTCCGTCCAGGCCGACGTCCTGGCCCTGCTCCGGCAGATCCGGGCGACCACCGGCGCGGCACTGCTGATGATCAGCCACGACCTGGCCGTGGTCCGCTCCGTCTGCGACTCGGTGCACGTGATGTACCGGGGCCGGGTCGTCGAGGCCGGGCCCTGCGAGACGGTCTTCGGCACACCCGAGCACGACTACACCCGCGAACTGCTCGCCGCGATGCCCGGCGCGCGATGGAGGTCCCGCCGATGAAGGCCCGCACCGTACGCCGCGTCGGCGGCCGGCTCGCCTCGCTGCTCGCCTCCCTGCTCATCGCGCTCAGCCTGGCGTTCCTGCTCGGCCGCCTCTCCGGCGACCCGACCGCCACCATCCTCGGCCCGATGGCCCCGCCCGAGCAGCGCGAGGCACTGCGCCACCAGCTCGGCCTGGACCTGCCCGTCGCCGCCCAGTACCTCGACTACCTCAAGGGCGTCTTCACCGGCGACCTCGGCCAGTCGCTGCAGTTCTACCAGTCGAACGTCTCGATGATCGCCGATCGGTTGCCGTACACCCTCCAGCTCGTCGGCGCCGGCATGGCGCTGGCGCTGCTCGTCGGTGTCCCGCTCGGGGTGCTCGCGGCGACCCGGGAGGGCAGCTGGTGGGACCGGGGAGCCTCCACGCTCGCGCTGCTCGGGCAGTCGGTGCCGGTCTTCTGGTTCGGCATGATGCTCGTGGTGCTGTTCGCCGTGCAGCTCGGCTGGCTGCCCGCCGGGCAGTCGGGCAGCCCGAAGCACCTGGTCCTACCCGCCCTCACCATGTCGGTCTACCCGATGGCACACATCGCCCGACTCACCCGGGCGTCGATGAGCGACGCGCTGGCCGAGCCCTACATCGACTCCGCTCGCGCCCGGGGCATCAGCGCCGGCCGGGTGGTGTGGCGGCACGCCTTCAAGAACGCCATGATGCCGATCCTGACGATCGTCGTGCTGCAGACCGGGATCCTGCTCTCCGGCGCGGTCGCGGTCGAGTACGTCTACTCCTGGCCGGGGCTCGGGCAGCTCGCGTTGCAGGCCATCCAGTTCCGCGACTTCCCGCTGGTGCAGGCGATCGTCGTCTTCGGCGCGCTGGTCTTCGTGCTGTTGAACCTGCTCGTCGACGTGCTGCACTCGGTCGTCGACCCGAGGGTGCGGTGACCACCGTGAGCCAACTCGAACTCGACCCCGTCGCCGCCACCGTGTCGCCGCCCCGGCGGGCCGGCCGCCGCGGGCGTACCTCGGTCTTCTGGCTGGCGGTGCCGCTGGTGGTGGCCGCCGTCGCGGTGTTCGTGCTGCCGCTGACCGGCCTGCTGCCTGAGGCCGGTCAGGACCTGGCCGCGACCCGCCGGCCGCCGGCCTTCCTCGACGGCGGCACCTGGGCGCATCCGCTCGGCACCGACAAGCTCGGCCAGGACCTGCTCACCCAGTTCGTCTCGGCCGGCCGGCTGACCATCGTGATCGGCCTGGTCGGCGCGCTCGTCGCGATCGGCCCCGGCACGCTGCTCGGTCTGCTGGCCGGCTACTTCCGGGGCGGCGTCGACCGGGTCATCTCGATCCTCATCGACGCGCAGCTGGCGCTGCCGTTCATCCTGGTCGCCCTCGCCATCATCGCGAACCGGGGCAGCTCGCTGCCGGTGCTGTTCCTGGTGCTGGCGCTCACCGGCTGGGCGGTGTGCGCCCGGGTCACCCGCGCGGCGACGCTGGCGATCCGGGAACGCCAGTTCGTCATCGGCCTGCGCGCCGCCGGCGCCTCGGAAGCACGGATCGTGTTCCGGCACATCCTGCCCAACCTGGCCGGCACCATCGTCGCGCTCGGCACGCTCCAGGTCGGCACCGCGATCCTGGTCGAGAGCGCGCTGAGCTTCCTCGGCCTGGGCGTGGTCCCCCCGATGAACAGCTGGGGCTCGATGCTGGCCTCCGGCCAGGACGAGCTGAGCCAGGCCTGGTGGATCGCGTTCTTCCCCGGGCTCGCCATCACCCTGCTGGTGCTCCTGGTGAACCTGCTCGGCGACGCGCTGCTCACCCACCACGACCCGCGGAAGAGGCGCCGATGACCGCGCTGCTGGAGTTGTCCGGACTGTCCGTCACCGTCCGCCTCGCCGACGGCGAGCTGCGCCTGCTGGACGACGTCGACCTGCGGATCCGGCAGGGCCAGATCGTCGGCGTGGTCGGCGAGTCCGGCAGCGGCAAGACCACCCTGGCCCGCGCCGTGGTCGGCCTGCTCGACCGCAACGTACGGGTCGAGCGGGGCAGCGTCGCGCTCGCCGGTGACGTGGTGGTCGCCCCCGGCGTCGACCGGACCGACCGGGTCCGGGGCAGCGCCGTGGGCATGGTCTTCCAGGACGCGTCCCGGTCGTTGAACCCGCTGATGAAGGTCCGCACCCAGCTCGCCGAGGTGCTGCGTCGCCACGTCCGCGACATCACCCGGGCCGAGGTCGAGCGGCGCTCGGTGGAGGTGCTGGCGCAGATGCGCATCACCGACCCCCCGCGCGTCCTGGACAGCTATCCCCACCAGCTCTCCGGCGGGCTCCGGCAACGGGTCGCCATCGGCCTCGCCGTCGTCACCCGCCCCGCGCTGGTGATCGCCGACGAGTGCACCACCGCCCTGGACGTGACCACCCAGACCAAGGTCGTCGACCTGTTCCGCACCCTGGTCGACGAGCTCGGCATCGGCCTGCTGTTCGTCACCCACGACCTGATGCTGGCCAGCGACCTCTGCCATCGGATCGCGGTGATGAGCGGCGGCCGGGTCGTCGAGCAGGGCGACGCGACGGACGTGCTGGACCACCCGCGGCAGGACTACACCCGGCGCCTGCTCGCCGCCATTCCCTCGTGGAGCTGAAGGAGAACGCGCGCCCCATGTCCGAACAGCCCGGCATCGACGCCTACGCGGCCTACCTACCGGCGTACGCGCTCGACGACAACAGACTGGACGTGACCGGGCCGCCGCGTGCCGGCGGCCCGGCGCGCGGCGTCGCCGCGTACGACGAGGACGCCGTCACCATGGCCGTCGAGGCGTTGCGGCACATCGCCGCCGACACCCCGGCGGGCCGGCAGCTGCTGCTCGCCACCACCAGCGCGCCGTACGAGGCGAAGACCTCGGCCGGGGTGGTGCACGAGGCGCTGGGGCTCGACCCCGGCGTGACCGCGCTCGACCTGCGCGGCCACCGCGCCGGCGCGTCCGCCCTCGACCTGGTGCTGCGGGCCGGCGCGACGGCGGCGCTGGCCGACGTGCGGACCACCCGGCCCGGCGCGCCCGACGAACTGGCCCAGGGGGACGCCGCCGCGGCGTTCGTCGGTGGCCTTCGGGCCGCCGTGCTCCTCGCGCGCGTCGGCCGGACCGCCGAGGTGCTGGACCGGTGGCGGCTGCCCGGGGAGCGGCACGACCGGGTCTGGGACGAACGGTTCACCGCCGAGATCCTCGTCGCCGCCGGCCTCGACGCCGCCCGCCGGGCCCTGGCCGAGGCGTCCCTCGACACGGTCGACCAGGTGGTCGTGTCGTCGTCGAACCCGCGGGCCGCGACGGCGCTGCGCCGGGCGCTCGGCGGCTCGGGGCAGGACGCGGTCATCGAGCGGGCCACCGGCTTCACCGGCGCCGCCCACCCCGGGCTGCTGCTCGCCGCCGCGCTCGACGAGGCACCGCCCGGTCAGAGCATCCTGCTGCTGTCCGCCACCGAGGGCGCCGATGCGTTCGTGCTGCGGGTCGGTGCCGGGGTACGCGCGGCGCGCGGCGGGCCGTCGGTACGCGCCCAGCTCGCCGCGCGACAGCGCCTCGGCTACGGCCGCTACCTGCGCTGGCGCGGGTTGCTCGACGTCCAGGGACCGGCCCGGCCGGCGGCGCCGGCGCCGGCCGCCCCGCCGATGCACCGGCGGGCCGGCTGGAAGTACCGGCTGGAGGGCAGCCGGTGCGACGCCTGCGGCCGGGTCACCACGCCGCCCGGTCGGGTCTGCGCGTCCTGCGGCGTCGACGGGTCGGGCGCCGCGACCGCGAAGGTCTCGCTGCGCGACCGCACCGCCCGGGTGGTCTCGGCCACCCGGGACCACCTGACGACCATGCCGGAGCCGGAGGTCGCCATCGTCGTCGCCGACGTGGACGGCGGCGGCCGGCTCAGCGCGTACGCCACCGACGTCCCGCCCGGCGACGTCGTGGTGGGCATGCCGATGACACCCACCTTCCGGCGGCTCTGGACCACCGACTCGATCCACAACTACTTCTGGAAGCTCCGCCCGGCCCGTCCGGAAACCGCGCCAGGGAAGGACACCGCTGATGGCCAGTAGGCGTACCGCGCAGGACGTCGCGATCGTCGCGATGGGCTGCACCCCGTTCCGGGACCACTGGGACCGCTCCGCCGACGACCTGCTCGTCGACGCCGTGCGGGAGTGCGTCGGGTCGCTGCCCGACGTCACGCTCGGCGACGTCGACGCGTTCTGGGTCGGCACCCAGGGCTCGGGCATGTCCGGGCAGACCCTGGCCCGCCCGCTGCGGCTGGTGGGCAAGCCGGTCACCCGGGTCGAGAACTACTGCGCCACCGGGTCGGAGGCGTTCCGCAACGCGGCGTTCGCGGTGGCATCCGGGGCGTACGACATGGTGATGGCGACCGGCGTGGAGAAGCTGAAGGACTCCTCGTACTCCGGCCTGTCGGCGGTGTTCCCGCCGGCCGACGGCACCGACGTGGACTGGACCGCGCCGGCCGGGTTCTCCCTGCTCGCCCCGGCCTACCAGGAGGCGTACGGGGTGGACGCCGGGCAGATGCGCGGCGCGCTGACGAAGGTCGCCATGAAGAACCACGCCAACGGCGCCCGCAACGAGCGCGCCCAGTTCCGCAGGGCGGTCTCCGCCGAGACCGTGGAGAACTCGCCGCGGATCGCCGGGCCGCTCGGGGTGATGGACTGCTCGGGCGTCTCCGACGGCGCGGCGGCGGCGATCCTGGTCCGGGCCGAGGACGCCCACCGGTACACCGACAAGCCGGTCTACCTGCGGGGGATGAGCTTCGTCGCCGGCTCGGGGGCCGGGCTGGCCGCCGACGGCTACGACTTCACCACCTTCCCCGAGGTGGTCGCCGCGGCCGGCGAGGCGTACGAGCAGGCGGGCGTCACCGACCCGGCGTCGGAGATCTCGCTGGCCGAGGTGCACGACTGCTTCACCCCGACCGAGGTGGTGCTGATGGAGGATCTCGGCTTCTCCGCGCGCGGCAAGGCGTGGCGCGACATCCTCGACGGCCGGTACGACCTCGACGGGGCGCTCCCGGTCAACACCGACGGCGGCCTCAAGTCGTTCGGCCACCCGATCGGCGCGACCGGACTGCGGATGATGTTCGAGTGCTTCACCCAACTGCGGGGCGAGGCCGGCGCGCGGCAGGTGCCCGACGCCCGGCTGGCGGTCGCGCAGAACCTCGGCGGGCAGCCGGGCTCCTGCGTCGCGTTCGTCGCGGTCCTGGGGAACCAGCGATGAGCGGCCGGGTCACCCTCGACGGCAGGGTCGTGATCGTCACCGGCGCCGGCAACGGCATCGGCCGGGCGCACGCGCTGGCCCTCGCCGAGCGGGGCGCCTCGGTGGTCGTCAACGACCTCGGCGGCACGGTCGACGGCTCGGGTTCCTCCGGCGCGGCCGAGCGGGTCGTCGCGGAGATCCGCGCGGCCGGCGGCGTCGCCGTCGCGTCGACCGACTCGGTGGCCACCGCCGCCGGGGGCGCCGACCTCGTCGGCCGGGCGATCGACGGGTTCGGCCGGATCGACGCGGTCATCCACAACGCCGGCATCCTGCGTGACCGGACGCTGGCCAAGATGGCCGACGAGGACGTACGCGCGGTGCTCGACGTGCACCTGGCCGGCGCGTTCCACGTGCTGCGCCCCGCCTGGCCGCACCTGGTCGAGCGGGGGTACGGCCGGATCGTGCTGACCAGTTCGTCGTCCGGCCTGTTCGGCAACTTCGGCCAGGCCAACTACGGCGCCGCCAAGGCCGGCCTGATCGGTCTGATGAACGTGCTCGCGTTGGAGGGCGCCCGCCGGGGCATCCTGGTCAACGCGATCGCGCCCACCGCGGCGACCCGGATGACCGAGAACCTCCTCGGTGAGCTGACCGACCGGTTCGACCCGCGGCACGTCGCCGCGGTGGCCACCTTCCTCGCCTCCGAGCAGTGCCGGCTCAACCGGCACATCCTCACCGTCGGGGGCGGCCGGGTGGGGCGGATCTTCCTGGGCGTCACCCCCGGCTGGTACGGCGGGACCGAGCCGGCCTCGCCCGACGACATCCTCGACGCCGTCGACGACATCTGCCGGCTCGACGACTTCATCGTCCCCGACAGCGGCGCCGACGAGGTCACGCTGATCCAGCGCGTCCTCGGCGGGCCGTCCGGACCGTCCGCCCGAGCCGTCGCGAATCAGTGAGAAAGCGAGTCATCATGCCGGTCAGCGAAGTGCACCACGTGGCCATGACCGTCTCCGACGTCGACCGCGCCGCGGACTTCTACGAGCGGGCGCTGGGTTACCGCCGGACGTTGCGTACCGAGGTCGGCGGCCCCGGGATCGAGGTGTCGCTGGGACTGCCGGCCGGCACCACCGGCCGGGTCCAGTACCTCCAGGGGCCCAGCCGGATCGGGCAGCTCGAACTCATCGAGTGGAACGGTGTCAAGACCCGCACGGCCACCGCCGGGCACCTGGAGCTGGGCACGTTCCTGCTCAGCTTCGAGGTGCCGCGCGACGAGCTGGACGAGCTGCACCAGCGGCTGGTCGACCTGGGCGCGGAGTGCCTGTCCGCGCCGAACCGGGTGCTGCTGGAGAACTACGGCCACATCACCGCCTTCGCCGCCCGCGACCTCGACGGCAACCTGCTCGAGTTCGTGTCCCTGCCGTCCCGGGAGGAGATCCTGGCCCGGCGGCGGGGGAGCGACGACTGATGGCCGGCAGCAACGTCACCGAGACTCTGCGCCGCCAGGCGTTGCGCCGCGCCGACTCCGAGGCCCTGGTCGACGGCGACGCCCGCTGGACGTACGCCGAGCTGGACGCGGACGTCGACCGGCACGCGGCGGCGCTGCGGGACGCCGGCCTCGGCGACGGTGACCTGGTCGGGGTGCTGGGACGCAACACCGCCACCTACGTCATCGAGCTGCTGGCGCTGAGCCGGCTCGGCGCGATCTCGGTGCCGCTGAACTGGCGGCTGCACGTCGACGAGCAGGCGTACGTCATCACGCAGGCCGGCATCACCGGCCTGCTCTACGACGACGACTTCGCCGACGACGTGGCCCGGTTGGCGGCCGCGACCGGGTTGCGGGCGCTCGTCGCCAACGGCGATCGGGTGGTCGCCGGCGCCCGGCGGCTGGCCGACCTGCGGGACCGGCAGCCGCCGGGGGTGCGGGTCGCCGACGCGGAGAAGGGGCCCGCCGACATCCACCGGCTGCTCTACACCTCGGGCACCACGGCGCGGCCCAAGGGCGTCATCCACACCTGCGGGAACCTCACCGCGAACCACTTCGCGCAGATCCTGGAGCTGGAACTCACCGCCGACGACCGGATCCTCGTCTCCGCGCCGCTGTTCCACGTCAGCGGGCTGGAGGCGCCCGGCCTGGCGACGTTCGTGGCCGGCGCGACGATGGTGCTCACGCCGACGTTCACGCCGGCGGACATCGCCCGGATCGCGGCCGGGGAACGCGTCACCGGCATGGTCCTGGCCGCGCAGATCCTGTTCGGACTGCTCGACCTCGACGAGCCGCCGGACCTGTCGTCGCTGCGCTACCTGCTCTTCGCCGGGGTCGCGCCGGGCGTGCGGCGCGAGGTGAAGCGCCGGCTGTCGCACGTGCGCCTGGTCGACACGTTCGGCATGACCGAGCTGTGCAACGGGGTCTGCTACCTGGACGCCGCCCACGAGGAGTCCAAGCTGGGCGCGCTGGGGGCGCCGTTCCCCGGGGTGCACATCCGGATCGTCGACGAGCACTTCCGGCCGGTCGGCCCCGACGTCGAGGGGGAGATCATCGTGCGGGGGGAGAAGGTCTCTCCCGGCTACTGGAAAGACGACGAGGCCAACCGGCGTACCCGGCGTGACGGTTGGTTCCTCACCGGCGACATCGGGCGGATCGACGCCGACGGCTACCTGTGGTTCGTCGACCGCCGCGCCGACCTGATCAAGTCCGGCGGGGAGAACATCGCCGGGGCCGAGATCGAGCGGGTCCTCGCCCAGCACCCCGGCGTCGCCGAGGTCGCCGTGATCGGGGTGCCGGACCCGCGGTGGGACGAGGTCCCCAAGGCGTTCGTCATCCTCACCGACGGGGCGGTCACCACCGTCGAGGAACTGCGCGAGCACTGCCGGGCCAGCCTGGCCCGGTACAAGGTGCCGAAGTACGTGCAGATCGTGGCGTCGTTGCCGCGCAACGACTCCGGCAAGGTCCTGAAGAAGGGCCTGCGCGAGGCCGAGGCGGCCCGGGCATGAGTGAACGCACCGAGCGCAGCG
>NZ_JBEZCX010000023.1:0-107114 GCF_040647835.1 Micromonospora sp. NPDC049240 | reverse complement strand
GCGAGGGCCGTGAGCGCATGCCCGGTCGGCACGGCGTGAGTGAACGCACCGAGCGCAGCGAGGGCCGTGAGCGCATGCCCGGTCGGCACGGCGTGAGTGAACGCACCGAGCGCAGCGAGGGCCGTGAGCGCATGCCCGGTCGGCACGGCGTGAGCACCGCGAACCTCGCCGCGATGCTGGCCGGCAACGCCCGCCGGTTCGCCGACGCCGACGCGCTCGTCTTCGAGGGCCGCCGGTGGACCCACCGGCAGCTCGACGACGACGTCAACGCCCTGGCCGCCGGCCTGTCGGCCGAGGGCGTACGCCGGGACAGCCGGGTGGCGATCGTGGCGAACAACGTGCCCGAGTTCCTGCTCCTGTCGCTGGCGCTGGCGAAGCTCGGCGCGGTCTTCGTGCCGCTGAACTACCGGCTCACGCCCGCCGAGTTGGCCCAGCTTCTGGGGCACGCGCGGGTCGAGGCGGTCGCGACGGTGCCGGAGTACGCCGGGCTCACCGGCGCCGCCACCGCCGACCTGCCGGACGTACGCCGGTTCGCGCTGGAGCCGATCGACGGCGGCTGGCTCGACCTGCGGGCCCTCGTCGAGGCGAACCGGGGCGCCCGGGTCGCCGACGCCGACCTCGACGACGCGGCGCTGCAACGGATCGTCTACACCTCCGGCACGACCAGCCTGCCCAAGGGCGTCCTGCTCACCCACGGCAACGTGAACATGAACATGCACGCCCAGATCGTCGAGCTCGGGCTGCGGCCGACCGACCGGATCCTGAACGTCGCGCCGCTCTACCACGTCGGCGGCACCGACCTGCCCGGCTACGGCATCTGGCACGTCGGCGGCTGCATGGTGCTGCACCGGCGGTTCGAGCCGGCGGCGGTGCTGCGGGCGATCGAGACGGAACGGATCACCGGCATGGTGCTGGCGGCGACCATGCTCGACATGGTGCGCCGGGAGGCGGGCGCCGGGACGGACCTGTCGTCGGTGCGGTGGCTCATCTACTCCCAGGTCACGTCCGCGTTGTTCGGCGTGGCGCGGGGGCTGTTCCCGAACGCCCGGCTGATCGAGGGCTACGGCCTCACCGAGACGTGCAGCGGGCTGACCTATCTCGACGCGGCGCACCAGGAGGCCAAGCAGGGCTCGGTCGGCATCCCGGTGCCGTGGGTGCAGGTCCGGGTGGTCGACCCGGACGGCGACGACGTGCCGGTCGGCGTGGACGGCGAGGTGGTCGCGCGGGGACCGAAGGTGAGCCCCGGCTACCTCGACGACCCGGAGGCGACCCGCGACGCGTTTCGGGACGGCTGGTTCCACACCGGTGACATCGGCTGCTTCGACGCCGACGGCTATCTCTACATCCGCGACCGGCTCAAGGACATGATCCGCAGCGGCGGGGAGAACATGTCCAGCGCCGAGATCGAGAACGTGCTCGCCGACCATCCGCTCGTGCTGGCCGCGTCCGTGGTGGCGGCGCCGCATCCGGTGTGGCTGGAGGTCCCGGCCGCGTTCGTGATCGGCCGGCCGGGGTTGAGCCCGGAGGCGCTTATGGCGCACGCGCGGCAGCGGCTCGGCCGGTTCAAGCTCCCGAAGGAGGTCTACCTGGTGCCGGAGTTCCCGACCAACCCGTCGGGCAAGGTGCTCAAGCGGGCGCTTCGGGAGCTGCGGTCCTCGTTGCGGCCGGACTGGACGTACGACGAGGCCCGGCGGGACTGAGCGGTCCGGTCACCGGGCGGTGTTCGCGGCGTGGCGCAGCAGCGCGAGCGTGTGCACGAGCGCGAACCGCCGGGTGCCGCGACCCAGGTCGTCCCACGGCTTCTTCCAGGTCGTCCGCCGCGCGAGGTCCCAGGCGGTGGCGCCGTCGCCGATCAGGCCGCGCAGGGCCTCGACCTCGTCGCGGTGGAAGGCCGCGAGCGCGTCGGCGCGGGCGGCGACGTCCCGGTACGGGAACTGGTGCGCGGGGCAGGCGATCTCGGCGCCGAGGTCCCGGATGAGTCGGAGCGACCGGAACAGGTCCGCGGCCGGGTCGTCCTCGGGGCGGCTCACGATGGCGAGCTGGGTGGGTCCCTCGGCCATCATGGTGTCGCCGGTGAAGACCAGGCCGCGAGTGTCGAAGTAGACCGTGTGCCCGTAGGTGTGCCCGGGGGTGGGCACGGCGTGGATGGTCACGTCGCCGAAGCGGAACTCCGTCCGGCCGGTCAGGCCGACGTCGAGGCGCAGGCTCTCGTGGTGCACGGCGACCTCGACCGCGTCGGCGTACATGCCGTCGACGACGTCGGGTGGGGCGCCGGTGAGGCCGAGCGCGGTCCGGAGCTGCTGGAGGAAGCTGCCGCGGCGCCGGTGCATGGTGGCGAAGTCGTCGGCGCCGCCCATGACGATCCGCGCGCCGGAGACGGCCCGCAGCCGGTCGGCGAAGCCGACGTGGTCCGGGTGGTTGTGGGTGAGCAGGACGGTGGAGATGGCGTCGACCCGGTGCCCGATGGACGCGAGCGACCGCTGGAACGACGCCCAGCAGCTCGGGTGGTCGTAGCCGGCGTCCACGAGGACCGGGCCGTCGCTCGTTTCGACCAGGAAGACGGTGATGGACCGCAGGGCGCTGCCGTGCAGGGGGACGGGGACGGCCCAGACGCCGTCGACGACCTCGGTGGGGGCGGGCACCTGGCGGGCTCGCCAGCTGGCGGCGTGTACGTCGCTCACGGGTATGGACATCGTCCGGGGGCTCCCTTACTGTGAGGCATCAACATACCGGATGGTCGGAATCTAATTCAAGGAGTCCGATGAGCGAGGAGCGGACCGGGTTTCGGTTGTGGGCGACCGCGGAACCGGACCTGTGCGCGATCGTGACCGCCGATGACCGGCGCATCTCCTACCGGGAGCTGTACGCCGAGGTGAACCGGATCTCGCACGGCCTGCGTACCCGGGCGGGCCTGCGGCCCGGCGACACGGTCGCGGCGGTGATGACGAACAGCGTCGGCCTCGTCGCGCTGTACCTGGCCGCGATGCAGTCGGGGCTCTACCTGGTGACGCTCAACTACCACCTCACCGAGCCCGAGGTGGCCTACATCCTCACCGACAGCGCCGCCAGGGTGGTGGTGGGCTCCGAGCGGGTCGAGGACGTCGTGGTGGCCGCCGCCGCGGCCGTGCCCGGCATCCAGGTCTACCTCGACGGCACGCCCGCCGGTGACCGGGCCCGACCGCTGTCGGCGCTCACCGAGGGCATGCCCGCGACGAGCCCGCCGGACACGCCGGCCGGTTCGCTGATGATGTACACCTCGGGCACCACCGGCCGGCCGAAGGGCGTCAAGCGCCCGCTCAGCGGCGTCGACGCGGACACCGGCGCGCTCACCTACGTCTGGCTGTTCCGGGAGTTCGGCATGGAGCGCGGCGCGTTCGCGTCCTGGCTGGTCTCGGCGCCGATGTACCACTCGGCGAACATCACCCCGGCGATGGGCGCGCTGCACGCCGGCGGCACCATGGTCCTGATGGACGGCTGGACGCCGGAGGGCTTCCTGCGGCGGGTCCAGCAGCAGCGGGTGACCGGGACCAGCATGGTGCCGACCCACTTCTACCGGCTGCTGCAACTGCCCCAGCCGGTACGCGACGGCTACGACCTCTCCTCGCTGCGCTACGTGCTGCACGGCGCCGCGCCCTGCCCGCGCGAGGTCAAGCAGCGGATCCTCGACTGGTTCGGCCCGGTGGTCTACGAGTACTACGGCTCCACCGAGGTGGGCACCACCGTCGCGCGCCCGCACGAGTGGCTGGCCCACCCGGGCACGGTCGGGCGTCCGGCCTCCATCTCGACCCTGCGGATCCTCGACGAGCTGGGCGACGAGGTGCCTGTCGGGCAGACCGGCATCGTGTACATGCGCCAGGGCGACGACCGGGTCGAGTACCACAACGACCCGGGCAAGACCGACGGCGCGCGCCGCGACGGCCTGATGACCGTCTGGGACGTCGGCCACGTCGACGCCGACGGCTTCCTCTACATCACCGGGCGGGCGGCCGAGCTGATCCTGGTCGGTGGCGTCAACGTCTACCCGGCCGAGATCGAGGCGGCGCTGATGGGCCACGACTGGGTCGCCGACGCCGGCGTGGTCGGCGTGCCCGATCCGGAGTTCGGCGAGGTGCCCCAGGCCCACGTCGTGCTGCGGGACACCGCGCCGGATCCGGACGCGGCCGTCGAGGAGCTGCGCCACTACCTGACGGGCCGGTTGGCAAAGCCGAAGCGCCCGGCCTCCTACGTCCTGCGCGACGCCCTGCCGCGGGACCCGAACGGCAAGCTCTACAAGGCCCGGCTCACGCGCGTCGAGGAGCCCAGCGCGTGACCGGCGTGACCGACGACCCGCTGGGAGGTGGGCATGGACTTCGCTGACAGCGACACCGACCTGGCGTTCCGGCGCGAGGTCGGCAGGTGGCTCGACGAGGCGCTGGCGGACGTGCCCGACCAGGAGGAGCTGTCCCAGGAGGAGCGCGAGCACTGGTCGCGGGTGTGGCAGGACCGGCTGTGCGCCGGCAACTGGGCCGGCCTGTCCTGGCCGGTCGCGCACGGCGGCCGAGGGCTGGACGCGCTGGCGCAGGCCATCTTCAACGAGGAGGCCGCGGTACGCGGCGCGCCGTACCCGCTCAACGGCGTCGGCATGATGCTGGCCGGGCCGACGATCATCGCGCACGGCACCGAGGAGCAGCAGGCCCGGCACCTGCCCGGGATCCTGCGCGGCGACGAGTACTGGTGCCAGGGCTTCAGCGAGCCCGGCTCCGGTTCCGACTTGGCCAGCCTGAGCACGGCGGCGACCCGGGTCGAGGGCGGCTGGCGGATCAACGGCGCCAAGATCTGGACGTCCAACGCGCACAACGCGTCGAAGTGCCTGCTGCTGGCGCGTACCGACACCGACGCGCCGAAGCACCGGGGCATCACCTACTTCCTCGCCCCGATGGACGGGTTCACCGTGCGGTCGCTCGTGATGATCAACGGGGACACGGAGTTCAACGAGATGTTCCTCGACGACGTGTTCGTCGCCGACGCCGACGTGCTCGGCGGCGTCGGCAACGGTTGGCCGGTCGCGCTCACCACGCTCGCGTTCGAACGCGGCAGCATGGCGTTGAACCTCTGGGTGTGGGCCCGCCAGGCGGTCGACCGGGTGGTCGACGTCGCGCTCGCGCGGGGCACGGCCGACGACAGCGCGTTCGTCGACGCGGTGGGCGCGTTGCAGTGCGACGCCGAGGCGGTCCGGATCGGCTCGATGCGGATGCTCGGGGAGAGCCGCGCCGGCGGGGTCCCCGGGCCGGAGACCTCGGCGTTGAAGAGCCTGTGGGCCGGCGTGGTGCAGCACGCCAACCGGCTCGCCGTGCAGCTCGACGACGCCGGCGGGGTGCTCGTCGACGGCGACGGCGCCGCCGCCCGGATCCGCCGCTACCTGCGGGCCCGCGCCCACACGATCGAGGGCGGCACGGAGGAAGTCCAGAAGTCGATCCTCGCGGAGCGGGTGCTGCACCTGCCCCGCTCACGCTGAGCGGAGTCGCCGGATGCGCGCAACATTCACCCAGGAGCAGCAGGAGATCGGCAAGACCGTGGGCTCGCTCGCGGACGGTGCCGGCGGCACGGCCCGCGACGCGCTGTCCGGCCCGTGGCGGGCCCCGGCGTGCGACGGACCGCTGCTGCGGGACTTCGCGCTGCTCGGGGTGCCCGAGTCGGCCGGGGGCGTCGGGTCGAGCCTGATCGACCTGCTGGTCGCCGTCGAGGCACTCGGCGAGCGGCTGGCACCGAGCCGGTTCCCGGCGCACGCGGCGGCCGTCCAACTGCTGTGCGGCGACGAGCGGCGTACCGACGCGCTCCCCGACGGGGTGCTGGACGGCAGCCGGGTGCTCACCCCGGCGATCGACGTGCCGGGTGGTTCCGGTTGGGCGGACCGGTCGTCACCGGACCGGCTGGCCCGGACCCTGGTGCCGTACGCGGCGCAGGCGGACGGTGTGGTCGCCCTCGGTGCCGACGGGGTCTGGGCCGCGGATCCGGCCCGGGTGACCGCGCGGCAGTCGCTCGACCCGTCGATGCCGTTGTCGGACGTCGCGCTGGCCGCGCCCGAGCGGACGCAGCCGGTCGGGACGGGCGCGTGGCGGGCCACGCTCGTGGTGGCCGCGCAGTTGTGCGGGGTGGCCCAGGGTGCCATCGACCTGGCCGCCGAGCAGGCGCGGACACGCCGGCAGTTCGGGCACGTGATCGGGTCGTTCCAGGGGGTGGCGTTCCCGCTCGCCGAGGCGGCCACCGCGCGCAAGGCGGCGTGGGACCTGACGTTGTACGCCGGGTGGGCGGTCGACAACGGCCGTCCGGACGCCGAGATCCAGGTGCACGCCGCGAAGGCGGCGGCGGGGCGGGCGGCGATCTTCGCGGCGGAGCGGTGCATCCAGGTGCATGGCGGGATGGGCATCACCATGGAGGCGGACCCGCACCTGTTCCTGCGTCGCGCGTTCGTGTTGGACGCCTGGTGCGGACGGGGCTCGTGGCATCGGCGGCGGACCGGGGAGCTGCGCATCCGGGCGCGCCGGGCAGATCGCGCCTGACCTGCGGAACCCTTGCCCGGCTTCGGCCGGAGCAGTAACATACCGGCTGGTCGGAATAAATGAGGAGAAGGCCGTGAAGTTCGGAATCATGAACCTGTTCCCGGTGGCCGACGGCGCATCGGACCACCAGGTGCTTCGAGAGACCCTCGAGGAGATCCAGCTGGCCGACGAACTCGGCTTCGACTCGATCTGGCTCGCCGAGCACCACTTCTCGAAGTACGGCATCCTCGGCAGCCCGCTGAACTTCGGCATGGCGGTCGCGGAGCGGACCACGCGGATCACCATCGGCACCGCCGTCCTCGTGCTGCCGCTGCACCACCCGCTGCGGCTGGCCGAGGACATCGCGGCCCTCGACGTGCTCAGCGGCGGCCGCGTCTCGATCGGTGTCGGCCGTGGCTACCAGCCCGCCGAGTTCGCCGGCTTCGGCGTCCCGCTGGCCGAGTCGAAGCAGCGTTACCAGGAAACCCTGGAGATCCTGCGGCTCGCCCTGTCGCAGGAGAACTTCTCCTACCACGGCGAGATCTTCCACTACGACGGCGTCACGACCTATCCGCGGCCGTTCACCCCGGGTGGCCCGCCGATCCTGCAGGGCACGGTCTCGCCGGAGAGCTTCCGGGAGCGCGGCGCGGTGGGCGAGTCGATCATCACCTCGCCGAACTTCACACCGTTGGGCATCATGCAGAAGAACTTCGACCTCTACCGGCGGAGCATGGGGGAGAACGGCTTCGACATCTCCACCTACGACCTGCCGTTCATGCAGCAGGTCTGGTGCGGTGACAGCCGGGAGGGCCTCCGCGAGGCCGCCCAGGCGGCGATGACCTACTACAAGTCCGTCGGCAAGGTCATCCCGGGCTCGGCGGAGGCCGTCGAGAAGGAGCGGTCCTACTACGCGGCGGTCGCCAAGAACATCGAGCTGCTGACGCTGGAGCAGACGCTCACCCACGGCGGCAACTTCGGCTCCGCCCAGCGCGTCATCGAGACCATCGAGATGCTGCGCGAGCAGCTTGGCATCAACCACTACATCGGCTGGCTGCGTATCCCGTCGCTGGACCGCCGGGAGGCGCTGCGCTCGATGGAGGAGTTCGCCGACAAGGTCATCCCGCACTTCCGGGCCCAGGACGCCGACCGTGCCGCGGTGAGCGCGCCCGCCGCCGAGGCGGTCCTCGGGTGAAGGTCAGCTGCTTTCTGAGCGCCCAGTTCGACCCGTCGGCCTCCGCCACCGAGGGCATCGACGGCGTGCTGGCCCAGGCGGTCGCCGCCGAGGCGGCCGGCTTCCACGCCGTCTACCTCGGACACCACTTCCTGGCCCGGTCGGCGTTCGTCCAGCCCGTCCCGTTGGCCGGCTACCTGGCCCACGCCACCGGCCGGGTCCGGATCGGGTTCGGGGTCCTGCTGGCGCCGCTGCTGAACCCGGTAGCGCTCGCCGAGGACCTGGCCTCGCTCGACGTGCTCTCCGGCGGCCGGCTCACCGTCGGCATCGGCGCCGGCTACCGCCGCCGCGAGACCACCGCGTTCGGGGTGGCCTGGGAGGACCGGCTGCGGCGCCTGCGGGAGTACGTCCCGATCCTGCGATCGCTGTGGAACGGCGAGACGATCGACATCGCGGGTAGCTGGGGCGAGGTGCCCGGCGCGCACCTGGCGCTGCGCCCGGCGCAGGCCGGCGGTCCACCGCTGTGGATCGGCGCGTTCGCCGACCCCGCGGTGCGCCGCGCCGCACGACTGGACGCCCCGTGGCTGGTCGGCCCGAAGGGCAACGACGACGAACTGGCCCGGCTGCTCGCCCTCTACCGGGCCGAGCTGACCGAGCGTGGCTTTCCCCTGGAACGGGAGTACCCGATGAGCCGCGAGGCGTACCTCGGCGACAGCTATCCGGCGGCCGTCGCGGCCGTCCGTCCGCACCTGCAACGCCAGTACGCGGGCTACAAGTCGTGGGACGACGCCCAGTCCCTCGACCTCGACCGGTATCTGGCCGAGGACTGCCTGGTCGGGTCCGCCGACGAGATCGTCGCCAAGTTGCGCCGCTGGGAGACCGAGCTGGGCATCACCGAGGTCTCGCTGCGGCACCAGTTCGTCGGCGCCGGGCAGGACGAGGCGATGGAGCAGCTCGCCCGCTTCGGTGCGGAGGTCATCCCGCGGGTCAGCAGCCCCGCCACCGCGCCCGAGGTGCTCCGGTGACCGCCGCCAACCTGGCCCGGGTGCTGGAGAACCGGCACGCCGACCGGGGCGACCGGCCCGGCCTGTACGGCGAGGACGGCCGGTCGTGGACGTTCGACCAGATCGACCTGCTCGCCGGCGGTGTCGCCACCGCGCTGCGGGCCGAGGGCGTCGTCGCCGGCGACCGGGTCGCCTGCTACCTCACCAACGGGCCCGAAATCGTGTTCTTCCTCTTCGGTGCGTGGAAGATCGGCGCGGTGCCGGTCACCGTCAGCAGCCTGTACAACGCCGCCGAGCTGGCCGAGTCGACCGCGAAGACCGCGCCCCGGCTGCTGCTCGTCGACGACCGTCGCCCGGACGTGGTCGCCGACCTGCTCGGCGCCGCGCCGGACGGCGTACCGTTCCCGGTCCGGTCCGTCGCCGGCGGGCTGCCCGGCGCCCCGGCGTTGCCCTGGCGGCGGGAGGTCCGGGTCCCCGGCGTCGACGTCGCACCCGAGGCGGAGGCCTGCATCCTGTTCACCGGCGGCACGACCGGCCGGCCGAAGGCGGTCAGCGTCACCCACGGCGGCACGCGTGAGTCGCTGACGCGGCTCGCCCGGGTGACCACCGGCACCGACGCGGAGGGCACCGCGGCCCCGGAGTCCAAGCCCAACCTCATCGCGCTGCCGCTGTTCCACAGCGGCGGCCAGCACGCGTTGCTGTTCGCCTTCTTCGTCGGCCGGCCGGCGGTGGTCTGGGAACGCTTCGGCGTGGACCGGCTCGCCGACCTGATGGCACGGTTCGCGTTCGACAACTTCTTCTTCCTGCCCACGATGGTCTTCGACATCGTCCACGCCGGGCGGGACCTGCCGTTCCAGGGCGTCAAGTCCGTCCTGGTGGCCGGGCAGGCGATCGCGTGGCCGGTGCGGCGCGCGTTCGAGGAGCGCTATCGGGTGCCCATCCTGGTCAACTACGGCTCCACCGAGGCCGGTCACATCGCCGGCTGGAACGGGCGGGACATGAAGGCCGGCCGGTGGAAGCCGGGCTCCGCCGGCCGGGTCTACCCGGGCGTCGAGCTGGAGATCCGCGACGACGCGGGCGCCGCGCTGCCGACCGGCGCGGAGGGCGAGGTGGTGGTCCGGTCCGCGCTGACCCGGGGCTACGTCGACGACGCCGAGGCGTCGGCCGAGCTGGTCCGCGACGGCTGGGTGCACACCGGCGACATGGGCTACGTCGACGACGACGGCGTGCTCTTCCTGGTCGGTCGCAAGCGAGACATGATCAAGTGTGGCGGCTTCCAGGTGTGGCCCGAGGAGATCGAGGACGAGCTGCGCGGGCATCCGCTGGTGCGGGACGTCCGGGTGCTCGGCCGGCCGGACGACCGGCTCGGCGAGATCCCGGTGGCGCTGGTGGTGCGCGAGGACGACGACGCGGTCGGCGACGACGCGCTCGCCGGCCGGCTCGTCGCCTTCGCCCGGGACCGGTTGGCCCACTTCAAGACGCCCCGGCGGATCGAGTTCGTGCCCGCACTGGAACGCAGCACGACCGGGAAGATCAGCCGCGTGTCGGCTGCCGTGCCGGAAGGAGGCGTGAGCCGATGAGGTTCGGCATCATGGCGTCGCACCAGTACCCGCACGGCGACGACCTCGGCAGGCACCTGAACGACCTGTTCGGCACCGTCGAGCTGGCCGCGGAGCTGGGCTACGACTCGGTGTGGACGATCAACCACTTCCAGTCCAACCTGGCCACCCCGCAGCCGATCTCGATGATGGCGAGCCTGATCCCGCGTTCGGGCGACATGGTGCTCGGCACCGGGATCCTGCTGCTGCCGATGTTTCATCCGGTGCACATCGCCGAGGAGTTCGCCACACTGGACCATCTCTCCGGCGGGCGGGTGGTCCTCGGCGTCGGCGCGGGATACCGGGAGAACGAGTTCGCCGCCTTCGGCGTCGACCCGGAGACCCGGTTCCGCCGCTTCGACGAGAGCCTGCGGCTCATCCGCGCGCTCTGGACCGGGGCGCCGGTCACCCACGAGGGCGAGTTCTATCCGCAGGTCGACGCCACGATCGGGGTGCGGCCGCTGACCCCGGGCGGCCCACCGATCTGGATCGGCGCCGGCGGCAAGAAGGCGGTCCGCCGGGCCGCCCGCCTCGGCGACGCCTGGTACGCGCCGGGCAACTCGCCGAGCCGCCGGTTCCTCCCCGAGCACCTCGCCGTCTACGACGAGGCGCTGGCCGAGTACGGCCGCGACCCGGCGACGGTGCAACGGCCCGTCGGCGTCGAGCTGTACTGCGCGCCGAGCACCGAGCGGGCCGTCGCGGAGGCGTTGCCGCACGCCCGGGTCGAGTACTCGACGTACGCCGAGTATCCGGCGCTGCGGTGGCAGCGGGACCGGTTCGACGAGCTGGTCCGCAACACGCTGCTGCTCGGCTCGCCGGAGTTCCTCATCGAGCGGATCTCCGCCCTGCGGGACCTGGGCTTCGACCACCTCATCTTCCGCCCCGGCTGGCTGGGCATGCCGACCGAGAAGCTCCGCGCCTCGCTGCGGTTGTTCGCCGCCGAGGTGATCCCCGCCTTCCGCTCCACCCGAGAAAAGGAATCGCCGTGAAGAAGACCGAAGCCGAGCTGCTGGAGAACCAGTGGGACGTGGCGAACATGGAGGTCGACCCCGAGGTTCTCGCGACGTACGTGCGCTACGACGTCGACGAGCAGCGGGCCGTCGCCACCATCACCTTCGACCGTCCCGACCGGCTCAACGCCATCCCGGTCGCCGCCTTCGAGCGGGTCGGTGACCTGGTCCGGGAGGCCGAGACCGACGACCGGGTCAAGGTCATCGTGTTCAAGGGGGAGGGGGAGCACTTCGGGACCGGCGCCGACGCCGCCGAACTCGGCCACTACATCGGCTACAAGACCGGCACCGACAAGGCGTCCCGGCGCCGGCCGGCGCAGCGCCAGCGCATCCTGCCCGACCGCAACGTGCTCAGCTCCGGCTTCACCCGCCCGATCATCGAGTCGCTCAAGGCGACCATCTGCCAGGTGCAGGGCTACTGCTACGGCGGCCACTTCCAGATCGCGCTCTCCGCCGACATCGTGATCGCCTCCCCGGACGCCCGGTTCACCCACCCGGCGTTCCGCTACCTCGGACCCGCGCCGCAGGACATGTACCACTGGATCGAGAAGGTCGGCCTGACCACGATGAAGGACGTCATGCTCACCATGCGGGCGATCGGCGCCGAGGAGGGTGAACGCAAGGGCCTGGTCACCAAGGTCGTCGAGCGCGACGAGCTGCAACGGTGGGTCGACGACTACGCCGACGCGATCGCGGTCATGCCGCTCGACTCACTGATGATGGGCAAGTCGATGATGCAGGTGGTGATGGAGGCCCGGGGCAAGGGCCTCGGGGCGATGACCGGCTGGGTCGGGCACGGCTGGGCCACCAACGTCAGCTTCGCCGACGGCGACTGGAACTTCCTCAAGGAGCGGCGGGAGAAGGGCATCGCCCAGGCGCTGGCCGACCGGGACCGGCTGGTCGCGCCGTACTTCCGGCTCAGCGACGCCCGGTCGCGGGAAGAGTAGGCGACCGACGTGAAGTTCGGCATCCTGCTCGACCACCAGTACGCCCCCGGCGACGACCTGCGCCGGCGGGTCGACGAGACCGTCGAGTACGTCCAGCACGTCCGCGACCTGGGCTACGACTCGGTGTTCGGCATCCACCACTACCTGTCGTCACTGAGCACCCCGCAACCGCTGCCGCTGCTGAGCCGGCTCATCGACCACTCCGGGACGATGCAGCTCGGCACCGGGATCCTGATCCTGCCGCTGGGCCACCCGGTGCACTGGGCCGAGGAGATCGCCACCATCGACCAGATGTCCGGCGGCCGGTTCGTGCTCGGCATCGGCTCCGGCTACCGCGACGTCGAGTTCGCGTCGTTCGGCATCGAGCGGCGTACCCGGGTCTCGCGGATGACCGAGGCCCTCACGGTGATGCAGCGGTTGTGGACCGGCGAGACAATCCACCACGAGGGCCGGCACTTCCGGCTCGACGGGGTGCGGTGCAGCGTGCTGCCCGCGCAGCGCCCGCACCCGCCGGTCTGGGTGGGCGCCAACGGCCCGGCGGGGATCGCCCGGATCGCCCGGCAGGGGCTGCCCTGGCTGGCCCCGTCGAACGTGCGGCGCAACTGGGCGGTCGGCAACCTGACCGACTACCGCGAGCAGCGCCGGGCCGCCGGCTTCGACGAGGAGGGGGCGGTCTTCCCGATCCACCGCGACCTGTGCGTCGCGGATTCGTTCCACGACGCGTACGCGACGGCCGGGGACGCGGTCCGCCGCTCCTACGGCGAGTACGTCCAGTACGGCATGGACTTCTTCGAGTCACAGTGGGACGCGATCAAGGAGAAGGCGTTGTTCTTCGGCTCACCCGACGACATCGCGGCGAAGATCCAGGACTTCGCGGACGCTGGCTACAACCACTTCGTCTTCCGGGCCCAGTGGCTCGGCCTGCCGATCGAGCGGTCGATCGAGATCGTCGAGCGGTTCGCCCGCGAGGTCATGCCGAGGTTCCGCCGATGAGGGTCGGACACGTGATCGTTCCCGCCGACGACCTGGACGCCCAACTCGACTTCTACACCCGTCTCGGGCTGACGGTGCGGTTCCGCGACGGCGACCGGTACGCCGCGGTCACCGACGGCACCGTGACCATCGGCCTGGCCGATGCCTCCCAACAGCCAGTCGCCGGCCGGACCCTGCTCAGTGTCCAGATCGACGACCTGGACGCCTGCGTGACGCGGCTGGTCGCGGCCGGCGCCACCGTCACGGCGCCGGTGGCCGGACCGCACGAGCGGCGGGCGCTGGTCGTCGACCCCGGCGGCAATCCGCTTGTCATCTACGAGCGGCTGACCTGACCATCGCCGTGGCCGGGCCGGCCGGCGACGCCACCACGTCCCACCCGCCACCGGGTGAGGAAAGGACATCACATGACCGTCAGCGAGGCGCTCCGTGGCCGCACCGTCGCCGTGCTCGGCGGCACCGGCCCGCAGGGGCGTGGCCTGGCCCGGCGCTTCGCCGCGGCCGGACTCGACGTGGTGCTCGGCTCGCGTGCCGCCGACCGTGCGGCGGAGGCGGCCGCAGCGTTGCCCGGCCGCGTGCGGGGGTTGTCGAACGCCGACGCGGCGGACGCCGGCGACATCGTCGTGGTCGCCGTGCCGTGGGCGGGCCACGCCGAACTGCTCACCGAACTCGCCCCGGCGCTGGCCGGGAAGATCGTGGTCGACTGCGTGAATCCGCTGGGCTTCGACAGGCAGGGCGCCTACGCCCTCGACGTGCCGGAGGGCTCCGCGGCCCAGCAAGCCGCCACGATCCTGACCGAATCACGGGTCGTCGGCGCGTTCCACCATGTCTCCGCCGTGATCCTGGAGGATCCCGCCCTCGACACCGTCGACACCGACGTCCTCGTGCTCGGTGACGACCGCGAGGCCACCGACCTGGTCCAGGATCTCGCCGCCGCGATCCCCGGCGTCCGCGGCGTCTACGGCGGCCGGCTGCGCAACGCGTGTCAGGTCGAGGCGTTCACCGCCAACCTCATCTCGGTCAACCGGCGCTACCGGGCCCACGCGGGCCTGCGTGTCACCGACGTGTGATCCCGGCACACGGAGCACGCCTGATGGAGTTCGCCTGTACCGCCGCGATCGTCACCGGCGCCGCGTCCGGCCTGGGCGCGGCCACGGCCGCCGCGTTGGTCGCCGCCGGCGCCACCGTGCGCGGCTTCGACCTCGGACCGGCGATCGCCGCCGCCCGCGACGCGCCGGCCGGCGTGCGGTAGGACAGCAGCTTCACGGCCCGACAGTCCGCAGGCACGTCGGCGAAAGCCGTCACACCGTGCGGCCGTTAGGCGTTGAGGTCGGCCCACTGTGCGGAGGTCAACAGTTGCCCATGCTCCAGCCGGTAAGCGATCGTGGCTTTGGCGGCCTGGTTCAGGGTGTCGGGTATCTCGTCGAAGGACGGCGGCCAGACATCCAGCAGGGAGAACACCTGATGACCGTCACGCATCGCCAAAAGGAGCATGCACCGCCAGTGCGGAGAGCGCGGTCCCGTCGTCGTAGTCGACCTGAAACGTTCGCTGAGCTCACCGGCCATAGCGACGGCCTCGCACTCGGCTTGGCTCAACCCGACACCGGCAGGGGCGGCGCCGAACAGGTCGGGTTCGGGGCGCCGAGTCATGCCCGAGCGGCATGCACCGGTCGACTCCGGCCGCTAGCCGAGCCCGCACCGGCGATCTCGCTCGCCTGGCCGGCCGTTGACGGAGGACCGGGCGTCCGACGGCGCGCTAGCCAGTAGACGTCGGCAGTGAACGCTGGTCGAGCTGCTCGACCGCGTCGACGATGTCGGGAAAAGCGTCAATGAAGGCATCGACGTAGCGGGGATCGAAGTCCGTAGGTTTCCGGACCCCGCTCTGCAGGCAGCCGACGAAGTGCATGCCGGCGCCCCCGGCGGCTAGTGCGTCACCCGGTGAATCCCCGACGTAAACGCACTGCCCGGGTGGTATGTCAGTCGCTGCCAGCAATTCATCGAAGGCGCGCGGATCCGGTTTGCGGAAACGCGTGTTGCCGGCGTGGTAGATGCCGCTGACCCGCTCGGCCAAGACATGATCCGGCTCCAGCATGTGCCGAACCTCGTCCTCGGTCCGCGACGTCAACAGGAACACCGACCGGCCGGTCATCACGAATTCGTCCAGCGCACGCAGGTTCTCAGGGGGAATCAGATCCAGACGACCGTCGGCGATGTACGCTTCCAGCGCGCTCTGATAGAGCGTCGAGAACTGCGCCAGGTCCAGACCTGGTGAACGTCGGGGCATGGCGTCCAGAAGCGGCTCGCCCCAGGTGGATAGATGCACCTCCCGTCGCATGAGGGGTCGGCCCATCTCCGCCAGGATTTCATTCTCCAGAGCGAACGAGGCGGCCTGAGTGAGGCACAGGGTGTCGTCGACGTCCACGATCACAGCGCGAATCACGAGCCAAGCCTAACTGCCCCGGCGGTTGCACACACTCATCGGGAAGCGGAGTTTCACGGTCCGTCTGCCGCGTCAGGACGGCGGCGAGCCGGGGCTCCTGCGGCAGCTACCGGGACGCGATGCCGCTGTGCCTGGGGAGCGTCATGTCGACAAAGGTACGTGCCCGCGACCGATGGCCGCACCCCTGCCGGGTACGAGATCCGCCTCGGTCGACGATCGCCGCACCGATTGTCGCCGGCGGCAGATTCCCGATTTTTTACGTGTGGCGGCACCTCCTGCCCGGATTCGGGCTGTCGAGGGCCACCGCGCACCGCCAGCCACCTGCTTCTGCTTGACGGCGGCAAGACCCGCCTGCGCGCCGACCGGATCGCCGCTGACCTACCCGCCACAAGCCATCCTCGTCCTGCACCACGTCGAAACCAACCGCTACGCAGGATGAAGATGGCTGAATTACGACGGCGCTCGGGAATGGCCGCGACATACAATCCCGGTAAGGTGGAGCCAAGGCCGAGATTCCGGCACCGGTGTGAGGGAGGGGTCAGGATGTTCGGCAGGATGTTCGGCGCGATGATCGGCAGGATGATTGAGTCGACGAACAACGTCAGCGATCTGAGGGACCAGCTCAGACCCGACCTGAGTCGGGAATCGCTCGGCGTCGGGCCCGGATTCCCCGGGATCGCCCCGAACCCGCTGCTGAGCAGTGACGCGCGGAAGCGCAATGCGGAATTGCGTACGGGGGCGCTTGCGCTCGGCGTTCTCGTCGACTGGCGGGAGGTGAACAGCAACCCTCGCGTGGTCCTGATGTTCGACGTGGAGACCGCCGACGGCATCTCGTTCCGCGGTATCGCAGACGAAGGCCTCACGATCACCGAGCTCACCCGACTCGCCCCAGGGCAGACGTTGCTCGTGCGCTACCGGCCGGCGGTCATGGACCACTACGTCGCCCTTGCCCGGGACGCGGACCCCGCCCACGTGCAGCAGCTCTCTGACGAGATCGCGAGCCGCAAGCGGACCTGATCCGAAGCCATTGAGCGTCTTCAACTGGCTTCGGGCTGGTGGGGAATGGGTTCGGGTGCCCCGGTAGCGGGTTGAGGTGAGGCTCCCGGTAGGACAGCGATGGCGGCGAGTCCTTCACTCGGCTGGTCTATGCTCTCAGCGACCTGGACAGACGTGCGTGGGCATGCCGCTGGGCCACCGGACCACTGGGGGTCAAGGGGTCGTCGGTTCGAATCCGCCGCCCCGACAGCGAGAGGGTTTCCGCAGGTCAGCGAACTGCGGAAACCCTCGTTTTGTTGCTCGGCATGGATCCACGGTCTGGCGCGTCGCTGTTGGACTTCCAGACTCGGGCAGGTTGTCGCGCCACTACTGGATCTCCAAAGGCTTAACTCGGGACTGTCCCGGATCTGGGCCGGGTTCCTCCGCGACTGGGCCCGGTCGCTGCGGGCCGGGAACTACCCGGAGACCACCCGCTACAACTACCTGCTGGTCGCTGACGTGGATCTGAACACGGAGTCGGTGCGTTTCCGCGGTAAGGGTGCGAAGGATCGGCGGGCGCGGTTCGGGCCGAAGACGGCTCGGGCGCTGTCGCGGTATCTGCGGGCCCGGGACAAGCACAAGGGCGTTGCCCTGCCGTACTTGCGGCTGGCCGACGAGGCGCCGCGGCGTTGAGTCCGAACGGCATCAAGGTTCTGTTGAAACGGTTGAGAGCGGTGGCCGGGGTGGCGGACGTACACCAGGGCGGAGTGTCCACGCCGGTGGTGTGTGACGACGGTGACAGCGGGTACCCGCGCCCATGAGCAACGGGAGGGGGGAGCGCCCTCAGGCTCGGATCCCGCCCGGGGCGCGGCCGGCGGCGGCCGGCACGTGCGGCGAGGCGCCGCGGCCGGATCGTCGACGCGATGGCGAAAGGATCGTCGTGGTTTCGGCCGACATCGGCGCGGGCCATGACGCTGCCGCCGCTGAACTGGCCGCCCGGCTCGCCCTCGACGGCGTCGAGGTACACCACCTCAACTTCTTCACGTCCCTGCCCAAGCCCCTGCACCGGGTGATCCGCGAGGGCTATCGGGCGCTGTTGCGCTGGTGCCCGCTCAGCTACGACGCCCTGTTCACCGTCACCGACCGTTCGCCACCGCTGGTGGCGACGATCAGGGCCGCGTTACGGCCGGCCCGCCGGCGGATGCTGATGCAGATGCCTCCGGATATCGGCCTGGTCGTGTCGACGTTCCCGTTCGCCAACCAGGTCCTCGGGCCGCTGCGCCACAGCGGGCGCCTGGGCGCGCCGGTCGTCACCTATGTCACCGACTTCGTCATCCACCCGACCTGGCTGGCGACCGGCGTGGACACCTACTGCGTGATCCACGAGGCCACCCGGCAGCAGGCCGCGGTTCGTGGCGCACCGAACGTCCAACTCGTCGACCCGCTGGTACCCGCCCGCTATCAGCCACCGACGGATGCCACCAGACACGCCGCCCGCGCCCAGTTCGCGCTGCCCGAACAGGGAAGGCTGGCGCTCATTGTCGCCGGGTCCTGGGGGGCTGGCGACGTGGCCCGCACCGCCAGGGAAGTGCTGGCCGCCGGTTGTGTCACGCCGGTGGTGGTGTGCGGACGCAACGGCAGCCTGCGGCGGCGGCTGGCCGGCCTTCCCGGCCACGTCATGGGATGGGTCGACGACATGCCCACCCTCATGCAGGCAGTGGACCTGGTCGTGGAGAACGCCGGTGGCCTGACCTGCCAGCAGGCCCTGGCCGCTGGACTGCCCACCATCACCTACCGCCCGATTCCCGGCCACGGCCGAGCCAACGCACAGGTGCTCGCCGGCGCCGGCCTGACCACCTATGTCCGAGACCCCGCGGACCTGTGCCAGGAGCTGACCCGCGCCGCAGTTCCCACGGCGCCGGCGTTCACCAGCGCCGCCGACGTGGCCGCGATCGTGTCCGCGACCCTGCGGGCCGGGGTCGGACCGGACGGGAACCCGCAGTGACGTCCCGGCGCTCACCCGCGGACCACTCCCATGCCCGACCATGATCTTTTACGCGTTGGCTGGGGCGTTCAGCTTCGCGTTGTCCGCCGCGTTGCACCAGCGCGCCGCGACCCGACAGCCCCGCTTCGCCGCGCTCGACCCGCGGCTGCTGCTGCGGCTGTTCCGCGACCGCCTGTGGCTCTCCGGCTGGATTCCCGACACGGCTGGAGTCGTCTTCCAGGTGCTCGCGTTGCGTGCCGGCGCGCTCGCGGTGGTGCAACCCGTCATGGCCAGCGGGCTGTTCATGGCAGTGCTGATCGAGGCCGTCATCGTTGGCCGGCGCATCGCGCGCCGGGACCTGATCGCGGTCGCGGTGGGCGTGGCGGGACTGACCGCGTTCCTGCTCCTCGCCGACGTCCGCGCAGGCGTGCCCCGCCCTCCGCCGAAGGCCTGGACGGTCGCCATGAGCTGCGCGACAGCGGTCATCGCGGCCTGCGTCCTGGCCGCGCGTCGTCGCCAAGGCGCCGCGCGGGGCGCGCTGCTGGGCGTGGCAAGCGGCGTCGCGTACAGCTTCGCGGCGGCGCTGGTCAAGGATCTCACCGGCGGGCCACCGGGTTCCCTGCTGACCGCCGTGGTCAGCTGGCGATCCGTGGCGTTGGTGGTGGCCGTCGCCCTCGGGCTGATGCTGAATCAGGCCGCGTTCCAGCACGGCCGCCTCGCCGCGCCCCTGACCGCTCTCACGCTCACCGACCCGGTGGTGAGCGTTCTCGTCGCCGTCACCGTGTTTCGGGAAACACTCTCCGCCGAGCCCATGCGCGTCGTCGGTCTCGTCCTGGCGGCCGTTACGGTCGGTGGCGGGGTGTGGCTCGCCGCTTCCGCCTGCTCAACTGGACCACATGAACACCGTCGACGGTGACCGTCGTCCGGAGGGCGCGGCGGGGGAGTACCAGCCCTTGCGCATGCGCGGGGCCTTGAGACCCGCCGGTTCCCGGTGTCCGGCGATCGGAATGCCGCTTGTCCGCGACGGGAACGCTGACATCCAGGCCAGCGTCGGGCTGTCCGGGTCGGGGAGAGCCACGTCGACGTACCGCGGCGGCGGCCCGGCTGAGTAGTGCCCCAACTCCGGAGAGGTGGCGATGAGCGCACCCGAGCAGCGCGATACCTCCTTCGCCCGGCGGCTGCCGGTGCGCATGTACCTGCTTCTGGTCCTCGCCTACCTCGCGGTCGGCCAGGGGTTGGGCCACGTGCTCACCCGCGGGCGGCACCTGAGCCACCCGACCCCGCCGGACGTCGACGCGATGCGGCGGATGATCACGGTGCCCGTGACCGCCACGCTGCTGTGATCACCGCCCTGCGATGGTGGCGGCCCGTGTGGCACGACGACCGGCCGGTGCGGTCGTGGGTGATCGTCGTGCCGGTCGTGATGGGTCGTGAGCATCATCCTGGCCACCGACTACGGCGGCCTGGCGGACATGGGCGGAGTGTTCGCCCTGCTCCTGCTGCTGTCCAGCATGCCTACGGATCGCCCGCACCTCGGATGGCCTTCTCCGTCACCGGTCAACCCGATGGGGGTGACAATCAGCCGGTGGACAGAGTCGTGGCGACGCTAGTCGGGTTGCCGCCGCTGCTCGTCCTGACCCTGGTGATCGTCCTGCCGGCCCTGGAGTCGTCGACCCTGCTCGGGCTGGTCGTGCCCGGAGAGACGGCGATCCTGATCGGCGGGCTGGTGGCCCACGGTGGCGCGCTGCCGCTGTGGGCGGTGGTCGCCGGCGGCGCCGCCGGGGCGTGCCTCGGCGACCAGGTCGGCTATGCCCTGGGCCGGCGGTACGGCCCAGGCGTGCTCGCCCACGCCCCGCGGGTGCTGCGCCGACGCGTCAACCTCGCGCGGGCCCGCCACCTGGTCGCCCGCCGCGGGGCGTGGGCGGTGGTCACCGGACGCTGGGTGGCGGTGCTGCGGACGGTGGTTCCCCTGATCGCCGGCGCGGGTGGGATGCGCTGGTCGTTGTTCCTGCGGGCAAACCTGCTCGGCGGGCTCGCGTGGGCCACAGCCGTGGCGACGCTGGGCTACCTGGGCGCCGCCTCCTACCGCTACCTGGAGCGGGAACTGGGCATCGGCGAGTGGGCTCTGCTGGTCCTGATCGGCGTCGTCGTGGCGCTGCGGGTGTGGCGGCGTGCCCGCCGGAGGTCGGCCGACCGGTGAACGGCGCGGCCAATCGCCCGCGCGCCGTGGGACGGGCTCGGTAGCGTCACCCGCGGGGAGGCCGAGGACCGCGGAGTGCGCAGTGGGGCGAGCAGACGACGGGCGTGCGGCGTTCTGGGCGGGGCCGCTGCCGGAGGCCATGGCCGCCGTCGGGGCGTCCACGGCCGGGCTCACCGGCGAACGCGCCGCCGCCCTGCTGCGCGAACACGGACCCAACCGGGTCGACGCGGGCGCCAGGCGGGGCTGGCGGCTCCTGCTGTCGCAGTTCACCAGCCCGATCATCCTGATCCTGATCGCCGCGACCGCGCTGTCGATGGCCGTCGGGGACCTGATCGACGGCGCGATCATCCTGGCCATCGTCGCCGCCAGCGGCGGCCTCGGCTTCTGGCAGGAACACGCCGCCGGGCGGGCCGTCGACGCGTTGCAGGCCCGGGTGCGGGTGGACACCGAGGTGGTCCGCGACGGGCGTGAGGTGTCCGTACCGGTCGAGGATGTCGTCGTCGGTGACCTCGTGGTGCTGCGCGCGGGGGACGTCGTCCCCGCGGACTGCCGGATCGTTCAGGCCGGTCGACTTCAGGTCGACCAGGCGGTGCTCACCGGAGAGTCGTTCCCGGCGGCGAAGTCGAGCGACCCGTCGCCGCCGGACGCGGCGCTGACCGCACGCGGCAACGCGCTCTGGATGGGCACGCACGTTGCCAGCGGCACCGCACGGGCGGTGGTGATGCGCACCGGCCGCGACAGCACCTTCGGAGCGGTGTCCCGCCGGGTCGCCTCCCGCCCCGCCAGCACCGGCTTCCAGCGCGGGCTGACCCGCTTCGGGCTGCTGCTCGTACGGATCATGGTGGTCCTGCTGGCCGGCATCTTCGTCGCCAACCTGCTGATGCACCGACCAGTCATCGACTCCCTGCTGTTCTCGCTGGCCCTGGCCGTCGGGTTGACCCCGCAGATGCTGCCGGCGATCGTCGCGGTCAGCCTCTCCGCCGGCGCCCGCGCGATGGCCGCGCACCGGGTCATCATCAAACGCCTCGACGTCATCGAGGACTTCGGCGCCATGACCGTGCTCCTGACCGACAAGACCGGCACCCTCACCGCCGGAACCGTCACCCTGACCGGCTGCCTCTCGGTCGACGGCGAACCCGACGCCGACGTGAGCCGTCTCGCCCGGCTCAACGCCGGCCTCCAGCACGGATTCCCCAACCCCATCGACACCGCGATCATGACCGGGCAACCACCGGCAGACCCGGGCGTGCGCATCGCCGAGGCACCCTACGACTTCACCCGCCAACGCCTGTCCCTGCTGGTGCGCGACAGCGACGGGCCGCTCCTGGTCACCAAGGGCGCGCTGCGCGCGGTGCTCGACGTCTGCGCTACCGCGCGGACCGCCGCCGGCACGGTACCGCTGCACGAGGTACGCGACCGGGTCCTGCACCGGTTCACCACGCTCAGCGACCAGGGCAGCCGGGTGCTCGGCCTCGCCGTGCGGCCCATGCCCGGCGCCACCGCCGTCACCGTCGCCGACGAACGGGAGATGACGCTCGTCGGGCTGCTCGCCTTCCAGGACCCACCCCGCGCCGACGCCGACGCCGCGATCCGCCGGCTCGCCGACATGGGCATCACAGTCCGTCTGGTCACCGGCGACAACCGGCACGCCGCCCGCCACGTCGCCGCCAGCGTCGGCCTCGCCGGTGAACCGCTCGTCGGCGCCGACCTTGCTGCCTGCCCCGACGACCAGCTACCGGCGCGGATCGCCGACGTCGCCGTGTTCGCCGAGGTCGACCCGCTGCAGAAGGAACGCATCCTGGCCGCGCTGCGACACCGCGGCGACGTCGTCGGGTTCCTCGGCGACGGCATCAACGACGCCCCCGCGCTGCACGCCGCCGACGTCGGCATCTCCGTCGACACCGCCGTCGACGTCGCCAAACAGGCCGCGGCGATCGTGCTGCTCGACAAGAACCTCGACGTGATCGCCGACGGTGTCCGCCTCGGCCGCCGCACGTTCACCAACACCCTGAAATATATCCGGGTCAACACCAGCGCGTCCTTCGGCAACGTCGTCAGCATGAGCGTCGCCACGCTCCTGCTGCCCTTCCTGCCGCTGCTTCCCCGTCAGGTCCTGCTGCTCAACTTCCTCTCCGACATCCCCTACACCACCCTGTCCACCGACCACGCCGACCCCGAGCAACTCCAGCACCCCCGAACCGTCGACGTCCGCACCATCGGCAGGTTCATGCTGGTGTACGGGTCGATCAGCATCGCCGTGGACCTCCTTGTGCTCGTCTCCCTGCACTGGTGGTGGCACGTGCCCACCGACGTCTTCCGCGCCGCCTGGTTCGTCCAGTTCACCGCCACCGAGATCATCGTGCTGTTGGTGCTGCGCTCCAACCGCAGTTTCCTGCGCAGCCGCCCCTCCGTGGCGCTGGCCGGCACCGGGCTGTTGCTCATCGCGGTCACCGTCGCGCTGCCGTTCAGCCCACTCGCCGTGCCCCTCGGACTCGCCCCGCTCCCACCGGTGGTGCTGGCGACCCTCGCCGCGCTCACACTTGTCAACGTCGCCGCCAACGAGACCGCCAAACACCTCGTCCCGCCCGACCCGACCGGCCCGCCACAGGTGCCCCGCCGTCATCGGATGAGTGGTCCGTGAGGCGAACTGCTCAGGCCGCACCACGGGGCGCGGCCGAACGTTCTTCGGCAACCCATCGCGCTGCGCTAACCGCACGCAACACGCCATTCGTGGTTTTCGTCAGGTGTGTTCGGTAACGCCACCTTCACGGCAGTGCGCAGCCGGTCCCGTTGACGCAGGAGCCGACGCGCAGCGACGGCTGCCGTGGTGACGGTGGCAGCCGCTCATGCCTGTCGAGAGGTGGCCAGGCCCGGATGAACGGTTGCTGATGATGCGGTGGAACGCTGCCACGGAACAGGCCGGTCGCCTCGACTCGTCGCGGAACGCACCGTACGGGCTGGCCTTCTGCCGGCGAGGCCGTCGAGCAGCTCCTGGGCGGCGTCACGTGGTGGCCCGTCGTCCGGCTGGCCGGCGGGGTCCGCTGGGGCCCACCCGGCCGGTCTTCGAGGGCGGCGTGCAGAGCCGTACGGACGCGGGCGCCGTCTCGCGGGACCACCGTGGACCGGGATGCAGCGTGGTGACGATCGCGGCGGGCTCGACGCGGACCTCAGCGAGGGTGCCGTCGTCGCGCAGGGCGGCGAGCGGGGCGGGCAGGGTGGCGGCGACACCGGTGAACGGCAGCACCCCGGCCGGGGCGATCCAGCGCAGCTGCTCGGGTGACCCGCGACGGGCTGGGGGTGAATGGGAATCATGACCTCAGCCCGCCAGGAGCGCGGTGATGGTCCTGGCGACGTACGCCATGATCCAGGCCAGCGCGGTCAGGTAGCCGACCGCGGTCAGGGGCCACCTCCAGCCGCCGGCCTCCCGGCGGATGATGCCGACCGTGGCCATGCACTGCAACGCGAAGGCGACATGGACCAGCAGCGCCGCGACGGTCGGGGCGGTGAACAGTGGCTGCCCGGCGTGCGGCCCGTCGGTTCAGGTCATTGCCTTGAGCGCCTTGGACGGTTCCTCGGAATTTTCCGCGGCGGCGACCTCAAGGCTCGCCTCACCTGCCAGGACGTGTGACGAACTTCGGCGGGCGGTACCCGTCCGACCACGACCACGTACCGTTCGGTTGTACTGGCCGCGGCCGTGGTCGGCCTCGCTTCGGTCGGATCCGTGGCGGTGCCCGGCTCACCCGTCCCGCGTCCCCACGGATGGTCGGGGCGTTCCGAGGTGATGCGGGGAGCGGGTTTCGACGCTCCGAAAGGGGGTGGGCGGGGTGCGGGTGCTGGTCGTCGAGGACGAGACCGCCCTGGCGCAGGTGCTGCGTGCCGGCCTGACGGATGAGGGTTTCGCCGTGGATGTGCAGCACACCGGGACCGACGGGCTGTGGGCGGCCACCGAGAATCCGTACGACGTGGTCGTGCTGGACATCATGCTGCCCGGTCTGAACGGTTACGAGGTGTGCCGGCGGCTGCGGTCGCGGGGTGTGTGGACGCCGGTGTTGATGTTGACCGCGAAGGACGGGGAGTACGACCAGGCGGACGCCTTCGACCTCGGGGCCGATGACTATCTGGTCAAGCCGTTCTCGTTCGTGGTGCTGGTGGCCCGGCTGCGGGCCCTGGTGCGCCGGGGCGCGCCCGCCCGGCCGGTCGTGCTGACCGCCGGGGACCTGACCGTGGACCCGGCCCGGCGGCAGGTCAGCCGGGCCGGCCAGGCCGTCCGGGTCACCGCGCGGGAGTTCGCGCTGCTGGAGTTCCTGATGCGTCACCGCGGTGACGTGGTGTCCAAACGGCAGATCATCGACAACGTCTGGGACGCCCACTTCGAGGGCGATCCCAACATCGTCGAGGTGTACGTCGGCTACCTCCGCCGCAAGATCGACCAGCCGTTCGGGCGCCGGGCGATCCAGACCGAGCGGGGCATGGGCTACCGCCTGGCAGCCGACGGCGGCTGAGCATGGCCATCGGGTGGATCCGCCGGCACCTGGGGGTACGGCTACGCTCGGCGCTGGCCGCCGCCACTGTCGTGGGGGCAGCCTTCGCCATCGGCGCGGCGGCGTTCGTCCTCATCGCCCGAGCGGATCTCGCCGGCAACGTGGACGCCGCCGCTCGGCAGCGGGCGGCCGAGGTGGTCGCGGCGGTGGCCGCCGGCGATCAGGACGCGCTCGCCCAGACGCTGAAGCCCAGCCCGGGAGAACAGACGTTGGTGCAGGTCGTCGACCCGTCAGGGCGGGTCGAGGCAGCCTCGGCCGCGCTCGGCGACGCCGCGCCGCTGTCCCCGCTGCGGCCCCGGCCCGGTGAGGCGCTGCGTGAGCAGCGGCTGCTGCCGTTCGCCGACGAGGACCCCTTCCGGATCGCGGCAGTTGGGGTGGCCACCGGCGCCGGCACCCGCACGGTCCTGGTCGCGCAGTCGCTACGACCGGTCAACGAGAGCACCGAGGCGGTCGCGGCGATCCTGGCCGCCGGGCTGGCACCCATGCTGCTGGTGGTCGGCGCGGCGGTGTTCTGGTTCGTCGGGCGGTCCCTGCGCCCGGTCGAGGCGATCCGCCGGCGGGTCGCCGGCATCACCGCCCGTGACCTGCACGCCCGCGTGCCGGTGCCGCCCGCCCGAGACGAGGTCGCGGCGCTCGCCGAGACCATGAACCGGATGCTCGAGCGGCTGGAGACCGCCGCGGCGAGCCAGCGGCGGTTCGTCGCCGACGCCAGCCACGAACTGCGCAGCCCCCTGGCCACCCTGCGCGCCGGCCTCGACCGCTTGGCGCTGGCACCCGTGGAGGGGCACGGCGAGCTGGTCGAGTTGCTGCGCCGCGAGACCAGCCGGCTCGGTGATCTCGTCGCGGACCTGCTGCTGCTCGCGCGCATCGACGAGCGCGGCGCCACCGGGCGCCGTGACGACGTCGACCTCGATGATCTCGCCTACACCGAGCGGGAGCGCCTCGCCGGGCAGCACCCGGACCTCACCGTCCGGGCTGACCTCACCCCGGTGCGGGTGACCGGAGACGCCCACGACCTGGGCCGGGCGTTGCGGAATCTGGCCGACAACGCCGCCCGCCACGCCCGCACCCAGGTCACCCTGCGCGTGTCGGCGCGCGACGGGTGGGGGTGCGTCGAGGTCACCGACGACGGACCCGGTGTCCCCCCTGCCGACCGCGAGCGCATCTTCGACCGGTTCGTCCGTCTCGACGACAGCCGCACCCGCCCGCAAGGCGGCACCGGCTTGGGCCTCGCCATCACCCGCCAGGTCGTCGCGGTGCACGGCGGGCACGTGCAGGTGCTGCCCGGTCCGGGCATGACCGTCCGAATCCGGCTGCCCCACCACGTCGACTCCGAAGATCACTGAACCCCGACCTCGGCGATTTCAGGCTCCTCTCAGGTGACCGGCGGCACCCTTGGCGTGCCGGGCGCCTGCATGAACCGGAACCCATCAGTCACGGGGGAGCGATGAACTACCACCTGTTCCAGATTGTCAACGACACAGCCGGCCGCAGCGACCTCGTCGACGATCTCTTCGAGTGGTCGGCGGTGTGGCTGATCTACGTCCTCGCCGCCGCGGCGACCATACCTGTCCTGGCTCACCTGCGGCAGGGGCGCGCCGCCCTGGCGCGCGTCGTTGTCTCCCTCGGGCTGGCCTTCGCCGTCGGGCAGGCCGTCGCCGCGCTCAGCACCGAGGTACGGCCATTCCAGACCCACCCCGTGCACCAACTGATCCCGCACGCCGCCGGAGCGTCGCTGCCCAGCGACCACGCCATCGCGGCCTTCGCGGTGGCCTTCGCCGTCGGGGCGTTTCTGTCCCGCCGATGGGGGGTAGCGCTGAGCGTGCTCGCCACCATCATCGGCTTCGCCCGCGTCTGGACTGGCGTGCACTACCCCGGGGACATCCTCGCCGGCGGGCTCATCGCCGCCGGGGCAGTCGCCACCACCGGCGTCGTCGGCCGCGCCTACGACCGCCGTGCCAGCCGCCGCCTCGACGCCACCGCCTGAGGACCACCCCGCCCCTCGTACCGGAGGTCATGCCATGTCGCCTCAAGCGCTCGTCGCCGCGGGCCCCCGCTTCATCGACCCGGAATGGCTGATCTCCACCTTCGGGCTGATCGGGATCCTCGCGATCATCTTCGCCGAGTCCGGGGTGCTCATCGGGTTGTTCCTGCCCGGCGACTCGCTGTTGTTCACCGCCGGACTCCTCGTCGCCGACGGCCGCTACCTGCACCAGCCGCTCTGGCTGGTCTGCCTGCTCGTCGCCGTCGCCGCGATCGCCGGTGACCAGGTCGGCTACCTGTTCGGCAAGCGGGTCGGCCCGAGCCTGTTCCGTCGCCCCAACTCCCGGCTGTTCAAGCAGGAGAACGTGCACCGGGCCAACGCCTTCTTCGCCCGCTACGGCGCCCGCTCGATCGTGCTGGCCCGCTTCGTACCGGTCGTGCGCACCTTCACCCCTGTCGTCGCCGGCGTCAGCCGGATGCACTACCGCACCTTCGTCACCTACAACGTCCTCGGCGGCCTGCTGTGGGGAACCGGCGTCACCGTGCTCGGCTACTTCCTCGGGCAGATCGCCTTCGTCAAGGCGAACATCGAGTTCATTCTGATCGCCATCGTGCTGGTCTCCGTCCTACCGATCGGCATCCAGTTCCTGCACTCCCGCCGCCGCTCGGCAACCCCGGCCCCCGAGGCGACCATGACCGGAAACGCCTCCCGCACCGACTGAACGCCGCATCGGCGCCGAGGCGACACTGGCCGGGTGAACTCGACGATGCTGGTGCTCGGGCCGAGACTCGCCGTCGCACTGGTGCTGCTGACCGCAGCCGCAGCCGCCATCGCCGCCGTCGGACGGCTCGGGCACGGCAGACAGATCGCCGTCGCCGCCGTCCGCGCCGCGCTGCAACTGACCGCCGTGTCCCTGGTGATCACCGCGATCGTCGGCTCGCTGTGGGCCACCGGTGCGTTCGTGCTGCTCATGTGCGCGGTCGCCGCCGGCACCTCCGGCCGGCGGATCACCGGCGGGCCGTACGGCTGGTGGGCGGGAGTCCCGATCGCCACCGCCAGCCTGACCGTCGTCGCCGCGCTGCTGATGGCCGGGCTGGTGCCCCTGCGCGGCATCGCGATCATCCCGATCGCCGGCATCCTGACCGGCGGCGCCATGACCGCCACCAGCCTCGCCGGGCGACGCTTCAACGACGATCTGCACAACCGGCGCGGCGAGGTCGAAGCCGCGCTCGCGCTGGGCCTGCTCCCCCGCGACGCCCGACTGCTCGTCTGCCGGCCCGCCGCCAGCCAGGCACTCATCCCCGCCCTCGACCAGACCCGCACCGTCGGCCTCGTCACCCTCCCCGGCGCCTTCGTCGGCGTCCTCCTCGGCGGCGCCAGCCCGCTGACCGCGGGCATCACCCAACTGTTCGTCCTCGTCGGCCTCCTCGCCGTCGAAGCCGCCGCCACAGTCCTCACCATCGAGGTGATGGCCCGGGGGCGGCTCCGTCCGGTCAGTTGACGCCGTCGAACTGATTGAAGGTCGCCAGCAGGGGCCCGGTCCAGTTGAGGCCTATCCGGTAAGCCTCATTGGCGAGTTCCGGGAGCTCGTCCTTGCGCCACGCCTCCAGGGAGATGGGGACAGGCCGCAGGTCGTTGCCCCAGACGTCGGCCGCTCGCTGAGCACCAGCCTGGGACGACCAGTACGGCATGGCTCGGGTGCCGCTGGAGGTCTTGGGAGCGGGACTTCCCTGGGCGTCACGCACGCGGTTTGGTGACCAGCAACCTCACGGAAGAACGCCGCTGCCTGGCTACCGCTCTGGCTCACGAGCGGTGAGGCTAGCAGCACAGATCCCCAGACTGTCAGCGGTAGAAACCACTGAACCGTTGTCGCCGCAGCATCAGCGCAACGGCTCTGGCCGGAGGTGACGTCGACCGGGGGTGTCGCGGGGCAGCCCGGAGGCGACTTCCCGGCGCATGGATCTGCCGCGCATGGCGCCGCGTGGAGCAGTGATGCTCCCCGCGTACCGCGCCTGCCGGTGTTCGGCTGGGAGCCGTCATCTCGGAACTGGATCAAGGGTCGGGGCCCAGGTGGCCAAATCATGATCATGGCCGGTTGTAGTATGTGGATTCGCTCAGTGTGGGGGATGGTCGACTTCGAGCGGCCGTACTGGGCTGGTGAACATCCGGTCGAACCGGTCCCGGGATGGTCCGACGAGGGTCCTTGTCCGCTGCCGTTCCATCCGCTGGAGTTGGGCGAAGAAGCCCTGCGCGCCTTGTTCGGTTTCGTCATCGAGGGTTTCCCGGAGCCGGACGACACCGAGGCGCACGCCGTTCGCATGTACGAGTTTCGCGTCGTTGACCCGTCCGCTGACGAACAGGCGGCACGCGAGGCGGCCTACCAGCAGGCGCTGCGTGGCATGGGGCCGCCCCGGTTGTTCCGGCTGGGCTCGGACGGGACGATGCGCGAGATCAGCTGGGATGAGTTCTCGGGCCGTCCAGCTCAGGAGGACTCGCACACTCCACAGTGATGTCCGGGCACGCATGAGGTAGGCGGCGTGGATGCCCGCGATGGCGCCCAGGCGGTTCGCTTGGCGCTGCAGCACGACAGCACTGGCATGGACATCTTCGTCATCGCCAACGCCGACACCGTCATGAACCGCCCCAGCAGCGAACTGGCCGCACAGTTCTTCCGGCGTCCCCTACTGTCCTTCGACAGGGCCCGCCGCGTCCTGGGCTACGAACCCCGCCACTCCCGGCGGGCCGTCACCGCGTTCTTCCCGCCAGTCGCCGCCGCAGACCTGCCGAACGCCGATGGGCTCAGTCGACTCCCGGAAGGTTGGGCGATTCGCTCGGAGGGCCCGGCGGCCCGTGACGCGCCCCGTGCTTCGGGTGGCACGGTCCGGTGCATGCGGGCGCTCCACGATCGGGTGAACGGGCGACGGTTGGCGTCGACGGTATGTTCCTATCTCGATACCTTCCCTGCATTTGGTCAGAGAAAGGTATGTCATGACCACATTGGCGAAGCGCGCCCGTCACGTCGTCGTCCTGCCCGTCGTCGGTGTCGCCACGGTGATCTCCGTGGCGATGTTGGCTGGCGCCTCCCGCGCCGAACCGCGCCAGCCGGTGAATCCCGTGGCCGGTACGCAGGGCTTTCTGGTCATGACCGAGGGCAATGCGCGGCTGGTCGGGGCCGAGAACGAGGGCACGGTCGCGGTCGGTGGTGACCTCAGCTTCGGCAACTATCAGGTGGCGCTCCAGACCGCCGGATCTTTCGTGGTGCCACCCGACACCAACCCCACCGCCCTGGTCGTCGGTGGTCGGGTGGACTTCGCCGGCAGCGTGCCCGGCTCGCGGCTGCAGATTCTGCAGAACGGCTACGTCAAGGTCGGCGACCTGACCGGCACGTACGTCCGGGACACCGACAACAACGGCGCAGCGGTCAACACTCGCGTGCTGCCCGCCGACGACTACGACGCATCTCCCCGGGTCGAGCTGGTCACCCGTCAGCCCGTGAGTAGCGTCGGCCCGGCCTCGCCCATCGACTTCGCGTCCGCGTTCACCGGCTTCCGCCAGACCACCGCCGACCTCGCCATCTGCGAGCAGAACGTGGTGCTGCGCACCCCGAACGGAGATCCCCTACCCCGGCCGATCCCGCCGGGCAGCAACGCGGTCGTCACGCTCACCCCCGGGGTGACGAACGTGCTCAACCTGACCGCCACCGACCTGGCGAACATAGCCGTGCTCACGTTCGCCGACCAGCCCGCCGCGGACACTCCACTGCTGATCAACGTAGACACCAGGGACGTCGGTGACCAGTTCATCTGGCGCGCGCCGAACTTCGCCGGGATCGGCGGCCAGCAGGCCCGCTACGTGCTGCTGAACTTCCCCACCGCGACCTCGATCACCCTGACCCCGGACAGCGCGACGATCGAGGGCACCCTCTACGCACCAAACGCCGACCTGACCGCGACCACCCAGAGCAACATCGAGGGCAGCATCATCTCGCGGACGTTGACGCATGACGGCGGCGAGATCCACGACTTCCCGTTCTCCAGCACCCTGAACTGCGTGTCCACCTCACCCACGGCGAGCCCGACCACACCCACCGCCAGCCCTACGTCCAGCCCGACCGTCAGCCCCACGTCCAGCCCGACGAGCGGTCCCACCACCGGGCCGCCGATCAGCCCGACCTGGCACCCCTCCTATGACCCGACACGCCGGCCTCATCCGCCGCTGCCCGTGACCGGTGCCACCGTGTGGCCGCTGCTCGGTGTCGGCGCCGTGGCGGCCGGCAGCGGAGCTGGACTTCTGCTTCTCGCGAGGCAACGCCGACGCGAGGCCAACTGACACCATCGATCGGGTGGAACTCCCGCTCGCACGCCGATGCGTGAGAGCGGGAGTTCCATCCGTAGGGGGCGTACGAACCCGCCGGGCCGGCCAGCGGTGGGACCCGGATGGTTACGCAGCTGCCAGGAAGCAACGGTGTCCGCGCAGCGTGACCCAGTGTCGCGGTCACGGCTGGGCCTACTGCTGCCGACTTCCCTTCGCGTCTTCAGCGCTGGCCGGCCGCTCGCCGGGGCGTGGCGGGAACGCGGAGCGCGGTCAGCGCGCGGCGTACCTCGTCGGCGCCGATGGCGTCGCCGGTCTGCTCGGAGATGGCGAGCGCGTGGTGCAGGTCGTCGCGGGCCGTGAGCTGCTGGCCCGTGTCGCGGTGCACCTTCGCCCGCACGGTGAGCACCCGCCATTCCGCCTCACGGTTGCCGGTGTCCCGGGCGGCGGTGAGGGCCCGGTCGAGCCATCCGTACGCCTGCCGGTACCGGCCGCTGCGGGCGTACGCCTGGCCGATGGTCAGGATGGTGATGCCGAGGCCCAGTTCGTCGCCGATCTCCTGGCGCAGCCGCAGACTCTCCTGGAGGTGGACGAGCGCCGCGTCGGACTGGTCGAGTTGCAGCAGCACGTCGGCGAGATTGTTGAGGGTTACGCCTGTCCGCCGCCGGTCGGCGCGCCGGCGGTGGAGGTCGAGGGCTCGCAGGAAGGCCGCCCGGGCCTCGTCGAGGCGGCCGGCGGCGGCGAGTAGGACGCCGAGGTGGTCGAGGGTCACCGCCACCGCCTGCGTGTCGTCGTCCGCCTCCCGCAGGGCGAGCGCGATCAGGAGGTTGTTGACCGCCCGGTCGGTCTCGCCCAGCCGGGACTGGGCCACCGCGAAGTAGGTGAGCGCGGTCGCCTCGTCCGGGCGGCTGCCCAGCCGTCGGGCGCACCGCAGCGCCCCCTGGGCCACCTCGCGCAGTTCGCGGTAGTACCCCCGCATGGGGAGGAACGGGTACAGCTCCGCGCACAGTCGGACCGCGAACAGGTCGCCCTCGGCGGTGCCGTCGCGGGCCGCCGCGCGCGCGGCGGCGACCAGGTTCTCCCGCTCCCGGTCCAGCCAGCGCAGGGCCTCCCGCTGGTCGGTGAAGGTCACGATGGGCCGCGCCTCGACGAACCCGTCGGCCGGTCGGTCGGGAACGCGCCGAAGGTGGTCGCCGGCCCGTCGCGTGGTGCCGAGCCAGTGGCACCGGGCGGCGTGGATTGCCGCCGCGCGGGTCGTCGGGTCGCGCCGGCCGCGCTCCATCGCGTAGAGCCGGACGAGATCGTGCAGGCGGTAGCGGTCCGTTCCGCACGCCTCGACGAGGCCGGCGGCGGCCAGCCGGTCCAGCAGCGCGCGCACCTCACGGGCGTCGGCTCCGGTGAGCACCTGGGCCAGTTCGAGACCGACCGCCGGGGGGCAGACCATGCCCCAACGGTCGAACAGGTCCATCGCCTCGGGCCCGCCGGGCCGTTCGGTGAGGACGTCTGCGGTGACCGCGAGGCTGGCGCGGACGGCCAGGTCGTCGCAGCTCAGCTCGTCCAGCCGGAACTGCTCGTCGGTGAGCCGGGCGACCATGTCGGCGAGGGTCCACTCCGGGCGGCTGGACAGCCGGGCTCCGACGATCCGCAGCGCGAGCGGAAGGTGGTCACACAGGTCGGCCAGCACCCTCGCCTCCTCCGGGGCCGCGATGATCCGTTCGGTCCCCGCATGCCGGGCGAGCAGCACCACCGACTCGTCGGGGGCGAGCGCGCCGACGGCGAGGTGGGCCACATCCAGCGTCGGCAGCGCCGTGCGGCTGGTCACGATGACGGTGGCGGTGCCGAGCACCGACAGCAGCCGGCGCACCTGGCCGGCGTCGAGCACGTTGTCCAGGACCAGGAGCATCCGCCCGTCGCCGACCCGCGCCTGCAACTCGGCCGCCTCCGCGGCCGCGGTGCCGCCCGAGCGTTCGCCGCCGAGCGCGCGGAGCAGGCTGCCGGTGGCTTCCTCGACCGTCATCGGGGTCAGCCCGGGGCTGCTGCCGCAGAAGTCGAGGTAGAGCTGGCCCCGCGGGAAGGACGGGGCGAGCCGGGCGGCGGCGGCGCCGGCCAGCGCCGACTTGCCGACCCCGGCCGGGCCGTGCAGCACGATCGCGCCGGCCCTGCCGAGGGTCGCCTCGATCTGGTTCAGCAGGCACTCCCGGCCGATGAGGACGACCGCAGGGGGGAGACTGGACGGCGCGGTGCGCGGTGACGCGTCGCCGGGGGCGGCATCGGGACGGCCGGGCGCCGCCGGCGCGCGTTCGAGCAGACCCCGCTCGATCTCCCGCAGAACCATCCCCGGGCCGCGGCCGGCACCGGCGCGTAGCGCTGCGTCCGCGGCGGCCAGGGCGGTCATGGCCTCGGCCCGCTCGCCCAGCCGGACGAGGGCCTGAGCCAGGGCCTCCCAGGCGGACTCACGGGCCGGCCGGTCGGCGAGCAGCGATCGCAGCGCGGCGACCGCAGCGCGGTGCTGGCCGGCCTCGGCGCAGGCGGCGGCGTGCCGCTCCACCGACACCCATCGACTCTCGTCGAGCGCGTCGAGGCTGTGGCCGAGCGCCCCGAAGCGGGGCAGCCCCTCGGCCGCCTCGCCCCGCCAGCGCCGCAGCCCGGCGGCGAGGGCCTGCGCGGACTGCTCGGGGCGTCCGCGACCGACCGCGTCCAGGGCGTCGCGAATGTCGACCTCGAACCCGTCGAGGTCCAGCTCACCCGCCTCGACGGCCAGCGCGTAGCCGGCGTTCACCCAGACCAGCCGGTCCCGGTGGGGACCCAGCAGGCTGCGCAGCCGCGTCACGTACGTCCTGAGGTTGCCCGACGCCGACGGCGGCGGCTCGTCCCACAGGTCGCCCAGCAGCCGCTTGGTGGAGACCCGCCGCCCACGGTTCAGCAGCAGCGCGGCCAGCAGGAGCTGTGTCCGGCCGGCCGGCAGCGCGACCGCGTTCCCGTCCAGGTGCATGGTCACCGGCCCCAGCAGGCCGAATGCGACTGTCATAACCCGCGACCCCCCATACCCTCGGAGATCCGATTGCCGGCCGTGCGAGCCTAGCTTGATCTTCGGGCTGTTCGGGATGGGAGGGGATTCAAAGTCTTGGTTTCCTGATGCCTGTCGGGTGGGGGCGCGACGCACCGCCGGGTGCCGCGGCAATGCTCGTAGGGAGCATCGCCGGCGACACCCGGCGGGTGGCGGTCGACAGGTCCTCTCGGGTGGACCGGTCGCCTCAGTAGTTGACGTAGGCGGTGATGGCGATGTGCTCGGAGTACGCGCCACCGGTCGCCGTCGGGCTGATGTGGGCGGCGTTGCTGAAGCCGCCGCCGCTCTTGGCCAGCATGAAGTCGATCCGCCGGGAGCCGTTGGTGTCGTACGCCGAGGAGCAGTCGCGGCTACCGCACTTCTCCGCGATCGGGTCGCGGTAGCCGAGCGCCTTGGCGTCGTCCCACCAACCCTTCGTCTGCGCCTCGGTGTTCATGTCACCTGCGACGATCTTGAGGTCCCCACCGAGGCGGACCATCGCCTCCTCGGCCTCGGACATGTTCTCGTCGGCGCAGTCGGGGCCGTTCCAGGTGTTGGTGGGCCAGTGGATCGAGGCCACCGAGACGTCCTGGTTGCGGACGTTGTCGTGCAACCGGACGCCGATGTTCTCCACCCGGTCCTGACTGCTGGAGGTGGGCTCCAGGTTCTTGCACCCGCCGGTCTTGTTCTCGGGGGCGTCGGAGCGCCAGCGGGTCTCGGCCTCCTGGGTGAACCGGTCCGAGCGCCAGATCACCGCGTTGGTCTGCTGGTTCTTCATCTTGCCGCAGGTGCTGGTGTAGCCCATGGAGCCCGGGCTCGCGATGGCGATCTCGCCGGCGTAGGTGCCCGGCAGGTCGGCGCTGAGCCGAGCGAGGAGGGTGTTGAGCTGCGTCTGGTTCGAGATCTGCTGGACGGTGAAGATGTCCGGGCTCAGCGGCCGGCCCTTGAGGTAGGTGAGCAGCCGGTCCCAGATGTAGCCGTCGGCGCACGAGGCCGGCAGCCAGTTCTCGATGTTGTTGTTGTAGACCACCAGGTAGTTCGGCGACGTGTTGACGGCGGCCTGGGCGGCGGTGGCGCCGGTGAGGCCGACCGCCGCGGTCATCAGGGCCGTGCCGAGCACGGCGACGGCGCCGCGCGCGAGGCGACTGTTGCGAATGGACATTGTTCCTCCTGGTCATGCTGGTGCGATGGCGGTCAGAGCGACCGCTGGTATTCCTCCCAGGTCCGCTTGGCGACCACCGGGCCGTCGTCGGGGCCCCGGTTGGCCAGGCCGTTGCGGCCGAGGTAGTAGTCGCCGGCCTGGTTCTGCGCGCCGGTCGACTGGTCGGTGTCGGCAAGCGCGACGGCGTGGATGTGGTAGCCCCAGTCCCCCTGGGCGGGGGTGCGCAGCCAGGCCGCGAAGCCCACCGTGCGCAGCCGGCGCAGCACGTCCGTCCGCGTGGCCGAGGAGAGGCCGCTGACCGACAGGTCGAGCGCGCCGCCGCCGTCGTGGGTGCCCGCGGACGCGTCGACACCCGAGTTGTACGAGCCCTGGGTGATGCCGAGCTGGCGACCGAGTAGGCGCTCGGCCTCCAGCAGCATGGCCCTGGTCCGCGTGTTGATCTGCACGCCGCGCAGGGTCACGACGCTTCCGGGCGAGAGGGCCCGGACGACGGTGAAGCGCCCGTCGCCGAGCGCCCGAAGCGACGACGGGCCGGGCAGGCCGGTGGCGTCGAGGCCGGTGTAGCCGAGCGAGCGCTGGTACGCCGCGTACGCGGCGACGGTGCTGGTGCCGAAGTGCCCGTCCACGTAGGGGGTCGACAGCAGTCCCTTGGCCTGGAGCGCGCGCTCGACCAGCAGCACGCTGTCCTTGGCGCCCTCGGTGAGGGCGGTGTCCGCGCGTCGGGGGTCGATCTGGGCCGCCTTGATGAGCGCCTCCATGTCGACCTCGGGCAGGGCGGCGGATGCCGGGCCGACGGCCGCCGGTCCGGTGGTCGCCAGGGCGAGGACGGCGGCGCCGGCGAGCAGCTTCCTTCTGGCGATCATGCGTGCTCCGTCGAGGCGGTGGGGGCGGTTGCCCGGTCAGCAGCGCGGCACGCCGGGCTGTGGTTGGTGCGTGTCTGCCCGGACCAGCTCTGTTCGCAGGGAAACGGCACCATGAGCACCGGGGCCGCCAGCGCCGGCATGCTCACGGCCACGGCGAGCAGCCCCATCGCGAGCAGGCGCACCAGACGTCGCTTCATCCGACCCGCCCGGCGGGGCGAGCGTTAGTAGATAGATGTGGGCGCATGCCGCACGACTCTTGGTGGGCGTCTGATCGGAGTCAAGGCGGCTGCCCACGATGAGCGCGGAATGTGCCGGGAATGTGCGGGGGCGGCGACCGCCCCGGCAACGCGATGGCCGGATCAGAGTTTGTCGATGCCGGCATGCTCGGGACTCGACAGCACGATCGACATCGCTCCGCGGAGTGCCACCGGCTAGGTCGAGGGGCGTCGGAAGGGCGGTTGACGAGGAGCGGCTCGAAGCGGAGGGCCGTGGTTGCCGACCGTCCCGTAACACCTGCGGGCGGGCGGATCGGGAATGCCGACGAGGGCCGATCTCGGCGCGGCGTCAGAGTGCGACCTCGGTGGCAGGCGTGGCGGTCTCATTGCGGAGAGTAGCGGATCTTCCGATGCGTGCCGGGCGGCTTCCGCTGAGTTACGACTCAGTAGCCGCACCAGCATGCACTGCGGGACCACATCATGGAACTAGGGGTTCACCTGGGCGAATATCTATCGTACGTTGCCGTTCACAGCTCGTGGCGTGGATCACGAACTGACCTGTAGTGCGGAAGGCAAGGTGATTGCGATGTCCACCATGACCGACGCGGCCATCACGGAGAGTGCCGCCCTCGAGCTCACGGACACCACCGAGGTCGAGGTGGTCGAGATCGAGTTCGACGAGCTGGGGCGCTTCGAGTCGCTCTCGATGTGCTGCAACGTCGCGTTCTGACCGACCTGGTCTGAGCAGTACGAACGCCGGCGGGACGGAGCAACCGGCCGGTACGCCCCGTCCCGCCGGCACCCGACGCTCGGAGGAGAGCCCCGCCGTGCAGACCTCCCTGATCTTCCCCCCGGCCACCTACTACCACATGCCCTACCTCGCTCCCTACCTGCTCAAGGGGCACCTGCACGCCAGCACTCCGGTGACCTGCCGCACCGACGACGCGAACATCCGGTTCTTCCACGCGATGTGGACCGGCGACGTCGACCTGACGGCGCTGGATCCATCGACGCCGGCGCGGGTCCGGCTCGGCCTGGAATACCTGGCCGCCCGGGGAGCGTCGGCGTGGCGGGCGCTCCGGGACCTGGCGACGTACCGGAGCACCCGGTCGGTCTCCCGGGCTTCCCGGACACTTCGCTTCGCCGACCTGGTGCTCTCCTACGACCTGCGGCACCACGACCTGACCCGGCCGGTGCCGACGCCGGAGCAGGACTGGTCCACCCTGGTCGACCGCCTGCGGGGCACCGTCCTCGGTCGGTGGCTGGCCCGGGACGTCCGGGGCGGACGCTACCGGGACTGCGCCGTGGTCTGCCTCAGCGCCGCCTACCTCGAACAGTTGGCACCGGCGCTGCTCACCGCCCGACTGCTCAAGGAACACCAGCCGGGCACCGTCGTGGTGATCGGCGGCAACGCCGTCACCCACGTCCGGCGCGAGGTGCTGGCCCACGACACGTCGTTCTGGCGGGACGTCGACTACGCCGTCGCGTTCCAGGGCGAGGAGCCGCTCAGCGCGTTGCTGACCGCGCTGGCCGAGGGGGCGACCGACGTGGACGTCGACGGTGTCGCCCGCATCCGGGACGGAGCCGTCAGCTACCGGCGCGCCGCCCCGCAGACCGGCCCCCCGGCCGGGGCGCCCGACTTCGCCGACCTCGAGCACCTCTATCCCACCCCGGAACCGATCTACCCCCTGCTGACCAGCAAGGGCTGCTACTGGGGGAAGTGCGCCTTCTGCACCCACCACGAGGGGTACGGCGACGGATACTTCAGGCTCGGCGCCGATGCCGTGGACGACGCCCTGAAGGCGATCACCGCGGTCGACGGCTCCTACCTGTACTTCGTCGACGAGGCCATCCCACCGCGGGAGATCAACGACCTGGCCCGCCGGCTCGCCGCCATCGCGGAGGCTCCGGCGACGCGGCCGACGCCGGAGCCGGCTGGTGACCGGCGGTTCCGATGGACCGCCGAGGCTCGGGTCGACAAGCCGATGCTCACCGACGCGGCCGTCCGCGCCCTGGTCGACTCCGGCTGCGTTCTCCTGGTCAACGGCATCGAGTCCGGCTCCCAGCGGGTGGCCGACCTCATGCGCAAGGGCATCCGGCTCAGCGACGTCGAGCGGCACGCCGAGCTGCTCAAACAGGCCGGCATCCCGGTCGGCTGGATGTTCTTCATCGGCTTCCCCGGTGAGACCGACGAGGAGGCCCGCGCCACCTTCGAGATGATTCGCCGAAACCGGGACCACATCTCGTACGCATCGGTCGGAACCTTCGCCCTCGAACGCGACTCGCCGGTCTGGAACGACCCCACTCGATATCAGATCAACCTGCTCGAGGCGAACGTCCCGTACGCCCTGGCGCAGAACTACACCACGGCCGGCGCTCCGGGTCCCGAGGCGGACCGGCAACGTGCCCGGCTGGACCGCCGGCTGGCGGATCTGCATGCCGAGTTCGCCGATCTCGACCCGATCTTCGAACGGGCGGTGGACCGGTCCTTCGCGATGTTCATGGCCGTGGCGCAGGACGGGCGACCCGACGTGCCGGCCGAGGTGGGGGAGCGGGCCCCTGAGTCGTTCCGGTCGCCGTCCCTGGGCCGCACGGTCTCCGTCGACCTCGACCGCTGGAAGATGAGAGTGAATCCATGACCACACAGACCATCGGTGACCTCCCGGCCGAGCTGGTGCTGGCGCCGTTCGTGAAGCTCACCGGCACCCGGCGGTACGCCGACGACACGCCCCGGGTCTACCGCCGGCTCGACCTCTGGCGCGGGGCGAAGCAGGGCGTGGCCGCCACCGACCAGATCACCCGCCTGCTCAGCCGGTTCGAACACCCGCAGTCGACCGCCGCGCTGGTGGTCTCCGCCGGGGCGCGCGCCGACGACCTGGCCCGCACGCTCGCCACGCTGGTCGAGGTCGGGCTCCTGGTGGACGTGTCGGCGATCCGGACGCCCCGGCCGTCCCTCGAACTGGAGATCACCAACCGATGCAACGCGGACTGCATGATGTGTCCTCGCCAGGAACTGCGTCCGCTCGGCGACATGAGCGAGGAGACCTTCGACCGGTTCCTGGAGTTCGCCGCCGCGATCGATGCGCCCGGGATCATCCTGCAGGGCATCGGCGAGCCCACGCTGCACCGCCAGCTGGTGCCGTGGGTCCGCCGGATGCGGGACGTCCTCGGCCCGGAGGACAGATTTCCCATCGTCGCGGTCACCAATGGCTTCCGGATGGACGCCGACACGGTGGCAGCGCTGCGTGACGCCGGTCTGTCACTGCTCAAGTGGTCGATCCACAGTCTGCGCCGCGACCGCTTCGCCAAGATTTTCGGTCGGGACAAGCGGGACGCCTCGGTGGCCAACCTGGAAGCGGCGATCCAGGTGGCCCCGGACCTGGTGGCGCTCAACTTCGTCAAGATGGACATCAACCGGGACGAGGTGGAGGACTTCTACCGGTGGATCGACGAGCGCGGCCTGTCCCGCGGCCGGCTGCGTCAGATCGAGGTCCAGGGTCGCGGTGGCACCCTGCCCATCATGCAGCTCACGTCCCGGCCGGGCGCGCCCGACCAGGCGCACTGCCTGTTCCGCAAGCAGTCGCTCTTCGTCGCCTGGGACGGGGATCTCCTGCCGTGCAGCAACGACGTGGGTAGCCGGCACCGCTACGCGAACCTGAATACGGACGACACCGACACCATCATGAACAGGTGGCGAAGCGAGCTGCTCGGCCGGCCCGCCGAGTTCCCGATCTGTGAGGGCTGCGATCACGGCAGCCGGGGGAATCTGCCGACCGACTGGCACACGCTGGCTAGCAAGGCCAGCCTGGAGCTGGCGTGACCGTCCCGGCGGTCGCGGGGGGCTTCGAGGCATGGCGAGGCATCGCCGCCGCCTGCGACGTCGTCAGCGTCGACGGCGCCGGTGCCGCGGCGCTGATCCGGCGCGGGGCGCGTGGCTGGCAGCTACGCTCGGCGTCGCCGACGGCGGTGCTGGCCGAGGCCAGTCGCCTCGCCGGCGGCGACCCGGCCACGCCGTCCGGGGCGCGGCCCGGCAGTGCGGCACCCCGGCCGGAGCACATCTTCCTCGACGGCCCCGACGAGGAGTGGCGGCTGGGTCGCTGGTCGGTGGCCGGTGATCTGGTCGCGGCCTGCCGCGGCGTCCCGACCGACGCGGTCCCGGTGGCGGCGTGCGCCCACCGGCCCGGGCCGTGGGCCGCCGCGCTGGCGGAGCTCGCCGGCGCCGTCCCGCACCAACCGGTTCTCGTGCTCGGCCGCTGGCTGGTCGTGGGGCCGGTGGTCCGAAACCGAATTGATCACAGCTGGTTCTGGTCCGTGCTGGGACAGCTCGACCCCCACCTTCCGGGTCGGGTCGACGGCGACCACCGGCTGGTGCACCCGGCCGGCCACGCGCCGGCCGCCGCGGTGGTGTCGGCTGTGGTAGCCGCCCGCGAGGTGGACCCGGACGGCGCCGACGTGCACCTGCGCGACCTGCGCACCGGATCGCGGCAGCGGGTCCGGCCGCCGCGCTCGGTGCGGCAGGCGGGCGCCACCGGGGCCGTTGACGGGCCGGTCTTTCAGCCCTGGGTGGACCTGGAGGAGATCGACGCGGCGATTCCGCTGGCGGTCGCGTTCGGCGCGGCCACCGATCCGGTACGCCCGGTCCGTTCCGCGGCGGTCTCCCCGCTGGCCAGCCTCGCCACCGCCCGAGCAGCCTTGGAGGCCGCCGAACGCTTCGCGCTCAACCGCCGGCCACCCCGGACCGTCACCTGCGCCAGGAGCGAGTTGCCCGCGGGGCAACCCGTCGTGGTGCCGGAGCCCTTCACCAGCGCGCAGCAGGCTGCCGCGGACTTCCCGCACCCCGCCGTCGACACCCGCACGCCCCGGCCCTGGACGCCCGCGAGGTCACTGGTGGACGGCAGTGTGTGCTGGGTGCCGACCGAGCTGGCCTGTCTGGTCCCGGGTGTGAGCGGCGAACGTCCGTGCGCGCCCCGCACCAGCACCGGCACGGCGGCGCACACCAGTGGGCTCCTCGCCGAACAGGGCGGCCTGCTTGAGCTGGCAGAGCGTGACCTGGTCGTCCGGCACTGGACCAGCGGGCGGGTTCACCGGCTCGACCCCGCCGTGTGGGCGCGGGAACTGGACCACGCGGCCCGACAGATCGGCCGGGAACCGTACCTGTACGTCTGTGCCGATCCGACGGTGCCGGTCTGCGTGGTCACGCTGCACGATCCGGATACCGGTGCGGCACACGTCGGCGGCTGTGCCGCCGCGTCGACGATCGCCCAGGCGGCCGCCCACGCCTTCGAGGAGGCACTGATGCTGCACCACCGCGGCGTGCCGGCCGGTGCTGCGGCTCCGCTGTCCGAACCGGTGGCGGCGGATCCGCTCGACCGGGCCGGCGCGACCGCGCTGGAGGCCGACTTTCGCTTCGACCGGCTACGTCGGCACTACCGGGCGGTCAGCGTGGACCTCGACACGACCGGCCTGCGGGCCGACGGCATCGTGGTGCGCAAAGTGGTCTCGCCGGTCGCGGTCGATCTCCCCGTTCCCGGCGGACCGCTGCCCGAGCGGCTGCTCGACGCCGTGGCGCTGCGGGGCGTCGGACGGCTGCGGCTGTTCCAGGCGGGCTGAGGTGACACGGTGCGAGATTCCGACCAGGGTGCGGCGGTGAACGACGCGGCGACGGGCCCGCGTTCGGCGGCTCTGACGTTCCACGACCTCAGCCGTCTGCCGCCGGACGGCCCGCCGGTGGCGACGCTTCGCGTGCCTCGGCAGCAGCCCGGCCGACGTCCTGCGGTGTCGCGTCCCGCGTCACAGCGACGGTTCGGCGCGGCCACGCCGGTCATCGACGCGGCGGCCCGCGCGGTGACCGAGGAGGTGTTCGGCCGGGATCGGGACGGACGCAAGGCGTACCCGTCGGCCGGCGGGCTGTACGCGGTCCGCGGGCACCTCGTTCAGTCGTACGCCGGGACGGTGCTGGCCTGCGGCGGCTTCCCGCAACCCACGGTCGGGGCCGTCGATGCCGAGGAGTTGAGGGCGCGTTCGTTCGGTCAGGTCGGCGGCGAACCGAACTGGGTGGTCCTGACCGGATGCCAACCCCGCTACGAGCACCGTTACGGCCTGCGCGGCTACCGCTATCTCCTGCTGGAGGCGGGGCACCTGGCGCAGTGCCTGCTCGACGCGGCCACCCGCGCCGGTCTCCGGGCACTGCCGATCGGTGCCTTCGACGACGAGGGCGTGATGGCGAGCATGGGTCTCGTCGGAGCGGACCAGTTGCCGTTGTACCTCATCGCGCTGGGCCGCTGAGGCCAACCTCGCGCCGACCACGACCCGCACACACCGGAGGGGAAACTTCATGCGGCCGACCATGACGCACCGCTGGCTCGAACGCCCATTGGCCAACACCTATGTCTGTCTGGCCACGGTCGGCGGGCCCGCCCTCGAGGAACTGCTGGGAGCGCCCACCGGCACCAGCCACCTGCTGGAACACCTGCTCTTCCGGCGGGTCGAGAGCGAACCGCCCGACTCGCCGTTGCGCGGTGCACGGCTGGGCATGTTCACCTCGCGGGAGACGATGCAGGTCGACGTCGTCTGCGCGCCCGAGGCCGCGCCCGGCATCGTCGACCTGCTCGAACGATGGTGGCTCGATTTCCGGCTCACCGCCCGCCTGGTCGCCGAGGAGCTTCCGGTCATCGAGGACGAGCTGGCGGAGCGTCGCTTCGAGCTGATGCCCCGGCTCTGGCCGCTGGTGTTCGACCGGTTCGCCCCGGGAAGTTGGGCGGCCCGTCCCCTGTCCGGCCCGGTCGAGGACCTCGCCGGGCTGGGTGTCGACCAGCTGTTGGACTGGCAACGCGGAGCGGCCGACCTCGGGGCCCACCTGACCGCGGTCGGGCCCCGGGACCCGTGGCGCGGCTCTGCCCGATACACCGAGCCCAAGCCGGGTGACGCCGTCACGCTGCCCGCCCTTTCCTGGACGTCGTTCACGTCGTCCGTGGCGCCACGCGCGGTGACCGGGGCCGAGCGGGTCATGGTGTGCTGTGCCCGGGAGGTGCCAGGCCGCCGGTCGCCGCACGTCGCGGCGGGCTACTGCGTCAACGGGGCGCTCGACCGGGGATTGAACGTCGAGATCCAACGGGAGTTGAAGCGACGGCACGCGATCCGTTCGATCGAGTACCGGCAGGAGTTCCTCGCCGACCGGGCCGTCGTCGTCGCCGTCACCGAGTGCCGAGGGGAGGCCGCCCCGGACGTCTGCCGGCTGCTGGAACGATCCTTCGACGTGCTGCGGCACGACACCGACGCGGCGAGCCTGGCGGCGGCCGGGGCCGGATACCTGGGGGCCTATCTGGACGATCCGAAGACTCTGGCCCAGCACGACGCCCGCGCCGGGCTGCTCGCCGTCGACGCCGGGGTCGACACGCCGGGGACGCTGCGGGAGAGTCCGGCGGAGACGATCCGAACCCTGGTCCGCGACCACGTCGCGCCGGCCGGGCCCGCGATCATCGTCAAGCGCCGGTGACGGGGTGATGCGCCACGGTGGCCGTGCCGGCCGGCTGATCCTCACCGCCACCAGTTTCTCCGCGCTGGGAGACGGGTTCCGCTACACCGCGCTGCCGCTGCTGCTGCTGTCGATCGGCGCCGGCACGGACACCCTCTCGACGGCGTACGTGGTCAACAGTGTTCCCGGTGTGCTCTTCGTGCTCTTCGGTGGCCTGCTCTCCGACCGCTACCCGTCGAAGGCGGTCGTCGTCCTGGTCGACCTGGCGCGGGCCGTCGCGGCGACGGTGTTCACCGTGGCCCTCGTCCTCGGCGCGATCTCCGTGTGGTGGGTCTACGCGCTGGTCTTCGTGCTCGCCACGGCGGAAGTCGTCTACTTCAGTGCGGTCCAGGTGTTCCTCGCCGACGCACTCGACCGGGGCGACCTGGGCGTGGTCAACGGCCGGGTCGCGTCGATCACCACGACGGCGAACAGCCTCGCCGGGCCCGGTGCGGGCGCCTTCCTGTTCGGGCTCGCACCAGCCCTCCCATTCCTGGTCGACGCCGTGTCGTTCGGCGCGGCGGCCCTGTGCAACGCGCGGGTGCCCGCCCGGCGAACCGGGCAGCGCGAGGCGTCCATCCGGTCCTCTCCGCCCGCCGGTATGGCTGCGCAGCTTGCGGCCGGCTTCCGGGCGACCTTCGGTGATGCCTTCCTCCGCTGGTTCTTCGTCTTCGCGGTGACCCGGGCACTCGCGGCCGCGGCGGTGCTCTCCGTGCTGGCCGTCTTCGTGGTCACCGACCGGCGCCTTCCCATCGCCCACTACGGGTACGTGCTCGCGGTCGGTGCGATCGGTGGGGTCGTCGGCGGCTGGCTCGTCTCCCGCTACGGGGACCGCGTTCCGCTCTGGCGGAGCATGTGGGCGGCGAACGTCACCTTCGGGCTCTCTTTCGCGCTGCTGCCGCTGGGTGCCACGGTGCCGGTGATCGGCGCTCTGCTCGCGCTGAACCTCGCCGCCGCAGTCTGGACCGCCGTTCTGGCAGCCACCTACCGCCAGCGCGTGGTGCCCCGGAGCGAACTCGGCCGGACGAGCAGTGTGCTACGGCTCGGGGTCGGGGTGGCGACCATCCTGGGTGCGGCGATCGCGGGGCTGCTCGGTGACGCGCTACCGCTGGGCGGGCTGTTCGTCGGTCTGGGCCTTCTGGTGGTGGCCGTGTGCGGCCCCTTCGTCCGGTCGCCGCAGCGGCCCGACATCGACCTGACGTCAGCCCCCGGACCGCGCGACCAGGAATCCAACCGACTGCCGGCGCCGTGATGGTCGCTCCTCAGGTCTGGCGACGGCGGCTCGACCTGCGCATCGGCAAACCTCGCGGGTACGGCCGGGTCCGAGTGCACGTCCACAACAGGCTCAGCTGAGCCGCGTACACATGCCGTCGTGCTCGTTTCTTCGACGGTCTCCTGCGGGTTCGGGAGACGCAGACACGCTCGGTGGGCCGGTCGGCCGATCACCGACGCGATGCGCTATTCACGAGGGCGCCGAGTCCCTGACTGCCCAGGAACAGATTCCTTCCCGAATGCTACTGAGGTCCAGACCAGGATTGCCGGGTAGATGCCGGCGTCGCGCCCGACAGTCACGAAATAGTCGGATGACGACCAGCGGCGGGTCTGCCAGCCTGGTCCAATGGACGAGCGGCGAGCCAACGTTTTGGCTGAGGATCGGGTGTGGGGCGTGGTTTCCGCGGAAGCCAAGCGGATGTTGGAGAGTGGTTTGGCGCCGACCGACCTGCAGACGCTGCTGATGGCGGTCGCCCGTTCCCGGGCTGAGAAAGTTAATGCCGCCCGAGTGCTGCGGCGTTGGGGTGAGGACCGTTTCGTGCGTCCATCGGGAAGCGATCCGCGCCTGTTGTCCGAAGTTGAGGCGATGCTGTGGCGGTTGTTGCCGGACCGGTTCGTCGGGGTGGAGCTGTCACCGGTGGCGCCGTTGGGCACGTGCTCCGCGCTGGGTCCGGTGGACCAGCATCGGGTATTGAGCACGATGCGGGGGACTGAGGTGCTCAGCGATCCGACCAACGCCCTCGCGGTGGAAGCGGCCGCTCGCCGCGGTGGGCAGGGTGTCGACGGCAGGGTCGATCTCGCTGCCTGTCACCGGGTGCTGCGTGCTCAGCAGTTCGGTCCCGGCAATGCAGCGCACTTCCGGCTTTTTGCCTTAACCTCCAGCGCTCGTGATCGCGGCTCTGGACTGACCGATGCACAGTTGGTTATCGATCACATCAGTTTCTGGCAGCAAGTCTTGGCCGCGTTGCTCCCGAGGTTCGCCGCCCGGATTACCGTCACGGTGTTCGGCTGCTCCGTTCTCGCCGAGCGTCTCGTTGACACGATCGGACCGGCGGTAGCCGAGGGTCCGGTTCCCGTCGTCGAGGACCGCGCCCGCAGCCACGGGGCCGGCTACTATGCCGGCATGGCGATCGGGCTGCGGGCCCAGGCCGGCGGCCAGAGCGTCGACCTCGGCGATGGCGGGTTGACTACCTGGACCCAGCAGCTTCGCGGCGACGCGAAAGAACGCTGCTTTGTTTCCTGCCTGGCGACCGAAAGCTTCGCTGCTCTGGTCGGGCAACACGCGTAGTTCCAGGCGGCAAGCCCTGGGGGCCGGATGCGACGCGCCGCACAGCGTCGACGTGGCCTCAGCGGCCGTGTCGAGGCACGGCTCGACCACGCGATTACAGACTCGGCCGGCCCGCCGGCAAAGGAACGCACCGAGTTCGGCTCTGCGGGCAACTCGCCCCGCGGAGAGCCATTGATCGACGTCTGCCTGCTGGAGGTCGGACAAGTCCCGGCGGTGGGAGGTGAGCTCGGCCAGGATCGCGGTCGCCGCGTTCACGCGGTTACGCACGGCGGTGGCCCGCGTATCGGTGACGGGGGTGTTCGGGTAGACCCGGTTCGTAGCCGGCGCAGGTGATACCAGTGGGCGTAGCGGGAGACGACGCGGCGCTGCTGCGCATCGTCGATGGCAGCCGAGGTGCGGTGCAGCCGTTGCTGGAGGCGGGCGGTCCAGGTGCCCGTCATGGGCCGGCAGGACACCGGATGCCACGAGGACCCGTACGGGGAGATGGTCAGCGCGATCCGGGCGTCGGTGGTCAGCTCCGGCCTGATGCCGTCTCCGCAGCTCGATAGCGGCTGCACCGAGGCCACCAGGCGGCAGCTGGGACAGTCACCGTTCGATGGCCGCGGCCGCCCGCAGGTAGGGCATTGAGCAGCGTCTCGGCAAGCGGATGACGTGGTCAGGATGTGTGAGCGTTGGCGACTCGGCTGGCAAGTTCGGCGACGTCAGATGGCGCCGAGGAGGTCCCACCGGTTGCCAGCAATGTCGAGGAAGACCGCAACCCGCCCATAGGGCTCGGTCCGGGGTTCACGGACGAACGTGACGCTGGCCTCGATCATCCGCCGGTAAACGGCGTCGAAGTCGTCAACGCGGAGGAAGAACCCGACCCGGCCGGCTACCTGGTTACCGACAGCGGCACGCTGGTGTTCTCCGTCGGCGCGAGCGAGCAGCATCCCGGTGTGGGCACCCGGCGGTCGGACGACAACCCACCGTTTGGGTCGCCCGTCATTCGTCAGCGATGAGGAGTCCTCGACGAGGTCGAAGCCGAGTGCGTCGGTGAAGAACGCGATCGCGGGGTCGTACTCGTCGACGATCAGGGCAACCAAGTCGATCTGCACCACGGCAGCGTACGCGGGCTGTTCTGCTCGCCGCCCGCCCGCCGACAGCGGCATGAGCGTGCGTTCATCCGTCGCGTCGTCAGAATGCGGCGACGTGGAGGCGCCCGACGAGGTAGCGGACGACCTGGCCAGCGTATTGGCCGAGTCGTTGGCGGAGCATCAGGTTTTGGTACGCCGACTTCCGTGTCGGCCGGGATCATGTGGTTGTCTTTCCTAGACAAGTGTTCCGTTGCACCGTCGGTGATCAGGACGGTCGCCAAGCCGCCGTGGACTACGGCCGCGTTGATGGTGGGCGGTGACCAGGCCAGGGTCCGCTCCACGGCCCAGCGGCGTGAGTGCACGACGAACCCTTTCTGGTTGGCGGGTTTGCGGACGATCTCGACGGTGGTGCGCAGCAGGTCGCGGGCCCAGTCGACGAGGCGGCCGGCGAAGACGTGCCGGATGGGGGTGGCCGCGTAGGTGGCCAGTAGTGCGCCTTTGGCGCCGTCGCGGTCCTGCCAGGACGCGGTCAGGACCCAGACGGTGATCAGCAAAGCGAGGTGTCGGTGACGATGAACCGTTTCCGGCCGTTGATCTTCTTCCCGGCGTCGTAGCCGCGGGAGTCCCGCGTCACGGTGTCAGCGCCTTTCACGCTCTGCGAGTCGATGATCCCCGCCGCCGGCTCGGGCTTCCGGCCGTGAGCTACCCGGATCTGCTCACGTACACGGTCTGCCGCGGTGGGAAGTCGACCGGTAGGTACCGCCACGCGCAGCCGCTGCGCACCACGTACAAGATGGCGTCGATGACGGCCCGCCGGGGGATGCTTCTCTGGTCTGCCCATCCACTGCGGGGACGGCGGCATCGGCTCGATGATCTCCCACGCGGCATCGTCAGGCCAGACGGGCATCGCCGCACTCGATCCATGCCTGCCTATCGACCGAGTTGCATCCATCGACCGGACTCACTGCGGGACACACCCGACCGACCCCCAAGCCAAACGCGCTCTGGCTGCGGCAGTTGATCGACCAACTCGCATTCTCTCTGCTCCGGCATACCAACCGTCGCGGCGGGAAAGCAGGGCCGGTTCGGTAGCACCGCTCTGCCCTGGAGGCTCAGATGCCGATCGTCGCCGTGGGGACGGAGAACTCCGCTCCCATCGACCTGTACTACGAGGATCATGGCTCTGGTCAGCCGGTGGTGCTGATCCACGGTTTCCCGTACAACGGGGCGACCTGGGGGGAAGCAGACCCAGGCGCTGCTCAATGCCGGCTACCGGACGATCACATACGACCCGCGTGGGTTCGGCAACTCCGCCCAACCCGCGTTCGATTATGACTACGGCACGTTCGCTGCGGATCTGGACGTGCTGATGACCGACTTGGACCTTCGCGACGCGATCCTGGTCGGCCACTCGAGGACGGTGGGGCGGTCAAGACCGAGGCCGTGCTCGCGGCGGCCGGTCGGGCGCCCGTGACCGATGGGCTGGGGCTGGACGTGTCGGGTGTCCGGACGGGGGAGGGGGGCTTCGTCACGGTGGACAAGTTCCTGCGAGCCACGGCCGAGCGGACCTGGGCGGCCGGGGACGTCGCCGGCATTCCCCGGTTCACCCACGCTTCCCCGGATGACTACCGGGTCATCCGTTCCCAACTGGTCGGTACAACCGGGCATGGAGCCGGCGCGATGAGCATGCCGGCCTGCCGCCCGCCGGGAGCCCAGTGATGCCCGAGTCGCTCATCGCCGATCATGCCTTCCTCGCCGACGGGCACAGCGCCGCCTTGGTGGACCGTACCGGCTCGGTGAACTGGTGGTGCCCGCAACGGTTCGACGCACCGTCGGTGTTCGGTCGGCTCCTGGACCCGGACGCGGGGCACTGGTCCGTCCGCCCTCTCAGGGACTCCCACACGCAGTGGTCATACCTGCCCGACACACTTGTACTGCGCACCGTCCACATGACGGCGGAGGGCACCGTGGCGGTGCTGGACGCACTTGCGCTGGCACCCGACGCCCGTGGCCACGACGTCGGTCTGAACTCACCCCGCGTGCTGGTTCGGCTCGTGCACGGCCTGTCCGGAGCGGTGCCGATGCGGCTGCACTACCGACCCCGCTTCGAATACGGCCGGGTCGACGCCTACCTGGACAGGCAGGGCGACGTACTGCTGGCCGGTGCCGGCGCCGCGCGGCTGGCATTGCGCTCGACTGTTCCGCTGACCGGTCGCAACGGTGCGGCGTACGCCGACTTCACGGTCCGTGGCGGGCAGCGCGAGTGGTTCACCCTCGGTTACGCACCGGCCTACGACATCGACCCGCCAGCCTGGTACGACGCCGAGGAGGCCGTCGCCAACGCCACGGCGGGGTGGCGATCGTGGTTGAACATCCACGATTACCAGGGACCGCACCGGAACCACGTGCGGCGCAGCGCCTTGGTGCTGCAAGGCATGACCTACAGGCCCAGCGGCGCGGTCGTGGCGGCGGCAACCACCTCGCTGCCCGAGGAACTGGGTGGTGACCGCAACTACGACTACCGCTACGTCTGGGCGCGTGACTTCAGCTTCACCCTTCAGGCCCTCTGGCGCACCGCATGCTCCGACGAGGTCAACCGGCAGTTCGCCTGGCTGGGTCGGGCAATGGGCCGCCTCGGGGAGGAGCCAGTTCCGATCATGTACGGAGTGGCCGGTGAGCGGGACCTCACCGAACACCACCTTGATCACCTCGCGGGATACGCCGGCAGTCGACCCGTCACCATCGGCAACGACGCATGGCGTCAGCGCCAGACCGACGTCCCGGGGGAGGTGCTCGGCGCCGCGTGGCTCATGCGCCAGCACCTGGCCGACCCCCTGCCACCGGACACCCGCCACCTGCTGCGCGTACTGGCCGACCGGACCGTCGTCGAGTGGCGCCTACCAGATGCCGGCATGTGGGAGGCGCGCGACAGCCAGCGGCACCATCTCTCCTCCAAGGTTCAGTGCTGGACCGCCCTGGACCGGGCCGTCCGCTTCGGCACTCGGATCGGCACGACGGCCGACGTCGCCCGCTGGGCCTCCGCCCGCGACGGCGTCCGCAAGGCGATCCTGGCGTACGGGTGGAACGACTCGATCGGCGCCTACACCGGCACGCTGGACGGCGCGGAACTCGACGCCTCGGTGCTGCTCATGCCGCTGGTCGGCTTCCTGCCCGCACACGCGCCGCGGATGCGCGCGACGATCATCCTGATCCAGCAGCAGCTCTCCCACAATGGGTTGGTGCGTCGCTGGGACGGCGACCCTGCCGGATTTCTCATCTGCTCCTTCTGGCTGGTCGGCTGCCTCACGCTGGCTGGCGATCGCGACCAGGTTAGGCGGCTGTTCGAGGACCTGGTCGCCCGTGGCAACGACCTCGGCCTGTTCGCTGAACAGGTCGACCCGTTCAGCGGCGAGCAACTGGGCAACTTCCCGCAGGCCTTTTCGCACATCGGCCTGATCAACGCTGCTGCCGGGTTGGGTGAGTCCGCTGAAGGTCCCGGCGGTGTCGGCGCAGCCGCCGAACACCTGCTACCCCACAAGCCCTGAGCCCGGGTCGAGACGGTGAAGGCGGCCTTCGCAGATCCGTGCAGCAGCTCGAGGCCGCATCGACGAGGGACCCCGGCCACGACCGTGCCACGACGCGGCGGCCCGCCAAGTCAGTCGGTGATCGGGGTCGGGTGACCACGGCGAGGGCGTCGCTGGCGACCGCGGTGCCGGGCTTGGACCCGCCCGGCCGCGAATCGGCGGCGATTCCCTGTCCGGTCAGCGTGGGCCGGCTACCGGCACTGCGTCACCAAGGGCTCGTCTTCGTCAACGAAGTAGGTGGACAGCATCTTCGTGGTGACATCGGGAGTGATGTTGCGGGCGTTGTGCACCACCCCGGGCGGGATCAGAAAGGGCTGCCCCGCGTGGATCGTCAGCGTGGGCCGGTCGTCGAACTCCATGGCGACGCTGCCATGGATGAGGAAGCCCACCTCCTCACCGGGATGCCGGTGTCGCCCCGATGCCATGCCCACAGGGATCTCGAACAGCGTCTGCACGATGAGCCTGCCCGGCACGGAGGCCGGATGCCGCTGCAGCTCGGTTCGCCGAATAGTCGGTGGTTCCGCCACGCCGGGACTGTGCGCCATGGTGCCCTCCTGCCGAATCAGCGCGAAGGCCGATGGAAGCGACGTTAGCGCTCCCTCCGAGATCTGACAGGGAGAACGCCCGAAGCGATGAACCGATCTGGCCGACCTCACCGTCACCCGGAACCGTTCGCTGCCGGCGGACAACTGCTCGACCAGTTCGGTGAGCCGCGGCTTGTCCACCCCGATGCCCGACCAGCGTGCCTGGGCCGGACACCGCGTTCGCCGCGACCGCCTTGGAGGCCGGCCAGAGCGCCGCGGACCACCCGGGCCCAGAGGATCGCACGTAACGGGTTCACCTCACCGCGTGGATCGGAGCCAGCACGGTCGGGCCACGCTAGTCCCGGTCAGCAATGCCAGTTTCTCGCGCCGCAGACCGGGCATCCGCCCTCGGCCGTGGTCGGTCAGCCCGGTGTCACCACCGAATGATCAGATCGTGCCGGCGGGCAGGAATTTGCGTTTACTGACGGGAGCAGCCATGGCAGAGCGAATCGCCACCCCCTTCGGTTTCGCCTCGACCGCTAACGACGTCATCGCCGGGGTCGACCTGACCGGCAAGCGGGCCGTCATCACCGGCGGCGCCGCCGGCATCGGCCTGGAGACCGCCCGTTCACTGGCCGCCGCCGGCGCCGAGGTGGTCCTCGGGGTCCGCCGGGTCGCCGCAGGCGAGCAGGCCGCCGCCGACATCGCGGCCGGCATCGGCGCGGACCGGGTCACCGCCCGCGAGCTGGACCTGGCCGACCAGGATTCGGTACGGCGGTTCGTCGCCGGCTGGGACCAGCCGCTGCACATCCTGATCAACAACGCGGGGATCATGGCGCTCCCCGAGTTGGAACGCACCGCCGAGGGCTGGGAGATGCAGTTCGCCACCAACTTCATGGGCCACTTCGCGCTGACCGTCGGCCTGCACGACGCGCTCGCCGCAGCCGGTGACGCACGGGTGGTCTCGGTCAGCTCCAGCGGTCACCTCTTCTCCCCAGTGATCTTCGACGACCTGCACTTCGCCTTCCGGCCGTACGACCCGCTGCTGGCGTACGGGCAGTCCAAGAGCGCCGAGGCGCTGCTCGCCGTCGAGGTGACCCGCCGGTGGTCCGGTGAGGGCATCTACTCCAACGCGTTGAACCCGGGTGCGATCGCCACCGGCCTGCAGAAGCACACCGGTGGGCTGAAGTCCCCGAGGGAGCTGCACAAGACTCCGCAGCAAGGCGCCGCCACCTCGGTGCTGCTCGCCGCATCCCCGCTGCTCGACGGTGTGGGTGGCAGGTATTTCGAGGACTGCACCGAGGCGCCTGTGGTGACCGTGCGCCCCGCCGACTACACCGGTGTAGCGGCTTACGCGGTCGACCCGAGCAATGCCGAGCGGCTCTGGAGCACAGCGTCGGACCTGCTTGTGGCCGGCGCGACGAAGGCGGGCGGGACCCGATGAGCGCTGTCGGTTCTCACCGGCCCCGGCGATCAGAGCGCGCCGATGGCACGGGCGGTGGGCGACGGATACGAACTGCACGACCGAGCCCGCCGCCCGGAATCACCGGACGCCCGGCTACGGCCCGCTGAAACCCACCGCGGGTGCCGCTACAAGGAGGCACTCGGGACCATCCGGCAGCACCGGCGCGGACACGGGGCGCGGCCGGCCTCCCGTACCGAAGGGCTCGGGAGTACGTGCCGAGGTGGCGGAGGGATCCGGGCGGCTCGGCAACAACGCGTAGCGCAATTCCAAGACGACCCGCAGGATGCCCACCGCTCACGCTGACATCATCGATACCGACCTGCTGGAGCTCCTCCGCTCCTGACGCGTGGCCGGCCGCCTCCGACGCCGCCCGGACGATGGAGTCGATCTGGTGCGAGGCGCCGCCGAGCTGGGTCGGAGCCACCGGGGGCGGGATCAGAATGGTTGCCCCGTGTGGATCGTCAGCGTGGACCGCTGACTTGGAGCACCGCGTCGGCGAATTGCTGGGGCGCTTCCTGCGGCAGGTTGTGCCCGACGCCACCGGCCACCGTCCGATGCTCGTAGCGGCCGGTGAACCGCTTCGCGTAAACGGACGGGTCGAGGTGCGGGGCACCATTGGCGTCCCCCTCCATGGTGACGGTGGGCACGCCGATGCCGGGGTTCCTGGCGAGCTTCTCCTCCCATTCGTCGTACCGGGGCTCGCCGGATGCGAGACCGAGCCGCCACCGGTAGTTGTGGATCACCACGTCGACGTGATCGGGGTTGTCCAGGGCGGCGGCGCTCTGCGCGAACGTCTCCTCGTCGAACGCCCACCTGGGGGACGCGGTGCGCCAGATCAGCCGGGCGAAGTCGTGGCGATCGCGCGCGTACCCGTCGCGGCCCCGGTCGGTGGCGAAGTAGAACTGGTACCACCAGGTCAGTTCCGCCGCCGGGGGCAGCGGGGTACGGCCGGATGCCTGGCTTGCGATGAGGTAGCCGCTCACCGACACCAGTCCGTTGCAGCGCTCGGGCCAGAGGGCGGCGATGACGTTGGCCGTACGGGCACCCCAGTCGAAACCGGCCAGTGTCGCCGACTGGACACCGAGGGCGTCCAGGAACGCGATGGTGTCGTGGGCGAGCGCCGCCGGCTGGCCGTTGCGGATCGTGTCGCCGGAGCGGATCCGGGTGGTTCCGTGACCCCGCAGATATGGCACGAGCACCCGCCGGCCGACTGCGGTCAGACGCGGCACGACCTCGGCGAAGCTGTGGATGTCGTACGGCCAGCCGTGCAGGAGGACCACCACCGGGCCGTCCGGGGGCCCGGCGTCGACGTACCCGACGTCCAGCGCTCCCGCGTCGACCTGTCGCAGGTCGGTGGCGAAGCTCGCCAGGTTGGTGGCCTCGTTCATCCCCGCTACTCCTCGTGCTCGCCCGCGCTGACTGCACGGTAGGGCGGTGCGTCGGGCGCCGGCGAGGTTTCGGAGGAAGCCACTGCGTCGGTCCGGCGTGGTGGCTAGGATCCCGCGTCCCGTTGACGCTGCAGACGATGTCGCGTCCGGTCACCTGGAGAACACGGGTCTGCGACCTGACCATCGTCTGGCACACCGACGCGGCGCTGGCCGACCTCGACCCGATCGATTGGTTCCGTTGAACCACCGTCGCCAGCGCCAGCGTCCGTGCCTGCTCGTTGGGGTCGGTGAGGGAACGGGCGGGGGCCTCGGTCGGTCGGTGGGCTGCAGAGCCAGGCCGGGGGACGTCGCCGAACGCGCCGGCAGCGCCGACGACCAGCGCCCGGCACCGCGGGTCAGCAGAACGGGGTCCCGAGCTCGAAGCGGCCCGGGTTCCGCACATCGTCGATTGCTCCCGAGGCGCCGGTTCGCGCCAGGATCTTCTGGTAGCTGGCGTGCCCCTGAGAGATCAGCGCTCCATCGGCGTCCAACGTGCTGCGGTCGGCACACCTCATCGGACTGACCGAGAACGGATGACCGCCGTCGTCTATGACGATGTGCCTGGCCTCGTCCCCGATGTGGTAGTCGATCTGGATCTCGAAGGACACCGCTGATCGGGTGGTCATCGACCGGATGATCACGACGTCCTGGGCGGCGTCTTTGATCGTGAGGGTCTTCTTCAGGAAGTAGGGCTCGCCCGGTTTGTAGTCTCCATTGTCGTCGTCGAGCGCGATCCGTGCCTGCGGTTCGAGGTCGTCGAAGTTGAACACCATCTCGGCGGTGTTGCCGCCTTCCTGCGGGGGGACCAGCAGCAGCGTGCCGTCGTACGGCTTCCGGTGGCGGATGTTGACGGGCTTGATGCTGTCCACTCGGATTGGCTGGTTGCGGCGCCCTACGACAGCCAGCCGCAGCGTCTGCTTCGGAACCTCGGCGCCGCCGACCGCCCGTAGCTCACCGGCGAGCCGGTCCAGGGTGTACCCGTCGACCTCCGGAGCGGTGTACGACGACTTCGCCAGGAAGCTCTTCTGCGCGGGGGTCAAAGCGACTCCCGCGGGCAGTGCGATGATCCAGCCTTCATTCTCATGGGTGATGGTGTAGCGGACATCGTCCTTCGCCCGGGTGACCTCACGGATCCAGTCCTTGGCGGCCGGCCCGTCGACAACCTCGCGTCCCACCCACACCACGAGCGTGCCGAGGACGCCGGTGACCACCACGGTTGCCACACCGGCGATCCAGGCGGCCGACTTGCTGAGGCGCCGCCACCACGGCACGGGAGGCTGCTTCTCCGGTTGCCTGTTCGGCGGGACCGCCTTCGTCGTACGCGCCGTTGCCTTCCGCCTCTTCCGCGACATCCTGCCCTCTCCTTGGAACCTGCATCCCGCCCTACATCGGGGCGCCCCGACTGCCGGGCGACATCCCGACAGCGCAGAGTACAGAGGCGATCACGCGGCTCGAAGCAAGGTGGCTCTTGTCCGCTATGAGCGTTTCGCATTGCCCCCGTTCATCGGCTGGATCGACTGGTACAACAACCAGCGCCTGCACTCCACCCTCGGGCATGTCCCACCGCGCGCCTGGTGGCGACAGCGCTCGCCTGGTCTACGCCACTCGGGTCAGCAAGGATCAAGGGTCGGGCCGGGTAGCGCCAGCCGCAGCGGGGACCAACCGTCGGACATGACGTCCACATCGGCTGCTGCCGTGGCCATCGCCGCCACGACTGCGGGCGACGAGTGCTGGGCCGCGACGTGCCGGGCCGAGTCATGCCCGAGCGGCATGCAGGGGTCGACTCCCGCTGCCAGACGAGCCCGCACCTCATCCTCGCAACCGCCAGCCCGCCACGGCACTCCATCCCACCCCGTCATGACCAGCCCTCCCGTCGCCTGGCCACGACGCGACGCTGCGGAGCGTAGCGCCGGCCGGACGGTCGCCACCCGCTCCACGACGGCGATCCGGTGGCGGGGCCTGCCGCCGCCACGAGCCGCTCGACGGACGGCGCCCCGGTGGAGCCGCTCCGGGAGCCCGCTCACGATGAGCGGGCTCCCGGCGGCTGGCCGGTGCTGCCATCCCCGGGTCAGGTGACGTGCGGTACCCGCGCCGCAGGTCGGGCAGGACGGACGTCACTGGTGGGTCCGGGCTCTGGCACCGACATGTGCCATTACCTGGGGTGGCGCGACTGCAGGGATGAGTGGGAACCCGGGAGATGCGAGCGCGCAGCAGGCGGGCAGTGGTTGCCGTACCTGCATCCTGGTCGCGCCGGCCGGCAGTCCGGTCGGGCGATCACCTCCGTCGCCGGTATCGGGTAGGCCCTGGCCCTTGACCGCGGCTGGAGTTGAGCGATCGTGCGCGGAGCGCCGCGTGATGCGGTCCGGGGCGGGGCCACCTCGCCTCCCGCCTCGGTTCGGGTCCACGGCGGCCCACCGCGGGACGCACGAGATGCTCCCGTGAGTCCTGCGGCTCAGCGGGCGGGACGAGCGGTTCGCACCATGGCTCCCGCACCAGGGTGGACCGGCTGCGCCGGGCGATCAGGGGCTTGAGAAGGATGCCGGCGGCGAGGCTGGACGAGTTGTCGAGGAGCTCGCGGGTTGTACTGACGTGGAACGTGCCGTGGCCGAGGCCGGGATTGCAGCGGCCCACGAGCAGAAAAGGGTTCGTGCGCCGAAGGATCCGGGACAGCACGGCATGCGGATGCGTAGACATGGTCTGATCTCTCTGAGGACGTGACAGACGGCATGGGAAAGAGCCGACGGCGACGTCGGCGACCGATGCATCGGGAAGGCGTCAGGTCTAGAGAGCAGGCGGCGTCACGCGGGGTGAAGTCCTCTCGTGGGCGGGTGGAGAAGATCCAGTTACAAGCTAGGCCGGGACGAACTGGCGAGGCTACCCATTTTGGGGTACGGACAGCGGAGTCTTCGCTGACCGTCCGGGCCGGCGAAGTGGCCAGGGTGGGAGGCCGAGCACCACCTGCTCGACATCCGCCGCGCTGCCGAGCCGCGGACGGCAGGCAGGGCCTGACGCCTCTCGGCGTCAGGCTTGCGGCGGCGAAGGTAACCGGGACCGGCCGCCGCGACGGCACCTCGCCGACTGGTCGCAGGTCGGTGGATCGGCGGGAGTCGGGCACTGCGCCTTGTGCGTCCGGCCGTCGAGCAGGTGGGACGGCTGCGCCGGCGGCGCGGCAGCAGGGCGGCCGGGTGCCGGTGGGCAGTATCAGCCCGGAGCCCGTGCAGATGGTGGTGACGAAGGTGCCGACGACGAAGTCGAGCCCGCGCTCGATGAGCGATGGCGGCATCGGGACGTACCGGCCGGAGCCGAAGCCGGTGAGTTGTCAGTCAGCGGCTTGAGTCAGATCAGCCGGTTGATCCGTTCGCCGGCGGGCAGTGCCAGCGGCACCAGCAGCGGTACCGGCGATTTTGCCGATGCGGACGAGGGCGGGCAGGGCAAAGGATGACATCTGTCGATGTAAGCCCACCCGTAGGGAGTGCCCGGCATGTCATCACCAACCACCACCCATCCCCGTTCCCTCGCTGCTCGTGCCGTCGGGATGGCGCTGGCCGCCGTTCTGGCCGCCGGCGGCGTGCTCGGCGCGTCGTCCGGCGCCGCGCAGGCCGCGGAAAACCCGTACGAGCGCGGCCCCGACCCCACCGTGGCGATCCTGGAAGCCAGCCGTGGCCCGTTCGCCGTCGCCACGGAGAACGTCTCCTCCCTCAGCGTCACCGGCTTCGGTGGGGGAGTCATCTACTACCCGACCAGCACGAGCGCGGGCACCTTCGGCGCCATCGCCATCTCGCCCGGCTACACCGCCGCCTGGTCCAGCATCGACTGGCTCGGGCCCCGGATCGCCTCACACGGCTTCGTGGTGATCGGCATCGAGACGATCACCCGTCTGGACCAGCCGGACAGCCGGGGCCGGCAGCTGCTGGCGGCGCTGGACTACCTGACCCAGCGCAGCTCGGTGCGTGGCCGGATCGACGCCACCCGGCTCGCGGTCGCCGGCCACTCGATGGGCGGCGGCGGGACGCTGGAGGCCGCCGCGTCGCGCCCGTCGCTGCAGGCCGCCGTGCCGCTGGCGCCGTGGAACCTGGACAAGACCTGGTCCGGGATCCAGGTGCCGACCCTGATCGTCGGTGGCGAGGCGGACACCGTCGCCCCGGTCGCGACGCACTCCGAGCCCTTCTACAACAGCATCCCGGCCTCGGCCGAGAAGGCGTACCTGGAGTTGAACGGGGCCAGCCACTTCTTCCCGCAGACGGTGAACACGCCCACTGCCCGGCAGATGGTGGCCTGGCTGAAGCGGTTCGTCGACAACGACACCCGGTACGAGCAGTTCCTCTGCCCGGGACCGACCGGTCTGGCGATCGAGGAGTACCGCAACACCTGCCCGAGCGCCTGACCCCGTCAGGCGGCCTGACCGCCCCGCCGTCGCCCCGCGCGACGGCGGGCCGGCTGCCGTCCGGTCCCGGTGCACCGTGCCCGGTCGGGTCCGGGCTCGCCGCCGACGCGGGCGCCGGGCGGAGGTATTGACGCCGGAGGCGAGAAACGTACACTCCGAGTGTAAATATCGCGCCCCGCCGGACCGAGGGATGGGCCAATGGAGCAAGGGCTCGCGCTGCACAACATCGGGGTGCGCTTCGGTGGTCTCACCGCCCTCGACGACGTCTCGCTGCGGGTGCCCGCCGGCCGGGTGGTCGGCGTGATCGGCCCCAACGGCGCGGGGAAGACCACCCTGTTCAACGTCATCTGCGGCTTCGTCGCCCCGGACGCGGGCACCCTCACCCTCGACGGCCGCCCACTGCGGCCCCGGCCGCACCGGCTGACCCGGCTGGGCATCGCCCGGACGCTGCAGGGCACCGGGCTCTTCGCCGGGCTCACCGTGCTGGAGAACGTGATGGCCGGCGCCACCCACACCGCCCGTGCCGGCTTCCTGCCGGCGCTGCTCGGCCTGCCCGCCAGCGACCGCGACGAGCACCGGCTGCGCCGGGACGCCCTCGACGTGCTCGACCGGCTGGGCATCGCCGGGCACGCCGCCGCCGCGCCGGGCACGCTGCCCTTCGCCGTACGGCAGCGGGCCGCCCTGGCCCGCGCCCTGGTGGCCCGGCCCCGGCTGCTCCTGCTCGACGAGCCCGCCGGCGGCCTCGGCGCCGAGGACATCGCCGAGCTCGCGGAGCTGATCCGCGAGCTGCCCGGTCGTGACCCGGACCCCTGCGCGGTGCTGCTCGTCGAGCATCACATGGATCTGGTGATGTCCGTCTGCGACGACATCGTGGTGCTCGACTTCGGGCGGGTGATCGCCGCCGGCACGCCGGACGAGGTGCGCGACGACCCGGCGGTCGCCGACGCCTACCTGGGCGCGGCCGTGGACGAGGCCGCCGCATGAGCGGGCGAATCAGCCGGCTCGACGCGCCGGCCCCGCACGGCGGTGGCGCGAGCGGCGGGGACCTGCTCACCGTGCGGGGGCTGGTGGCCGGCTACGGCGCCGCGCCGGTGCTGCGCGAGGTCGACCTCGCCGTCCCCGCCGGTACCATCGCGGCGGTGGTCGGGGCGAACGGCGCCGGCAAGACCACTCTGCTGCGCGCCCTGTCCGGCATGCTGCGCCCGCTGGCCGGCCAGGTCGTGCTCGCCGGGGAGGACCTGCGCGGCACTCCGGTGGAGCAACTGGTGCGCCGGGGGATGGCGCACGTCCCGGAGGGGCGTGGGGTGATCGGCGAGCTCACCGTGGACGAGAACCTGCGGCTGGGCGGGCTGTGGCGCCGCGACAAGGCCGACTCCGCCCGCGCCCGGGACGAGGTGTACCAGCTTTTCGAGCCGCTGGCCCGGCGTCGTGGCCACCTCGGCCACCAGCTCTCCGGCGGCGAACGGCAGATGCTCGCCCTCGGCCGGGCCCTGGTCGGCCGGCCCCGCCTGCTGCTGCTCGACGAGCCGTCGCTCGGCCTGGCGCCGCGGGTGGTCGCCCAGATCATGGCCCTGCTGCGCCAGCTGCGCGACGGCACCGGGCTGACCGTGCTGCTGGTCGAGCAGAACGTCCGCAGCGCTCTCTCCGTCGCCGACCAGGGGATCGTGATGTCCCTCGGCCGGGTGGTCCGCGCCGCCCCGGCGCAGCGGCTGCGCGACGACGTCGACCTGCGGCACGCGTATCTCGGTTTCTGAACCCCTCGTCTCCTCCGAAGGAGGACTGTGGAGCGCTTCGTCTTCCTCACCTTCGACGGCTTCTCCCGGGGCGCCGTCTACGCGGCGTTCGCGCTGGCACTGGTGCTCATCTGGCGGGCCGCGCGGATCGTCAACTTCGCCCAGGGCGCGATGGCCGTCGCGGCCGCGTACGTCGCCTACAGCGTGTCCGAGTCGACCGGCTCCTACTGGCTGGGCTTCCTGGCCGCGCTCGCCGCCGGTCTGCTGCTCGGCGCGGTCGTGGACCGGGCGGTGATGCGCTTCGTCGACCACGCCTCACCGCTCAACCCGGTGATCGTCGCGCTCGGGCTGGTCCTGTTGATCCAGGCCGTCCTCGGCATGCTCTACGGCAACGAGTTCCGCCCCGCCGGGACGCCGTTCAGCCGCGCCGCGCTCACCGTCGGCGGGTTCGCCGTCGGCTCACCGTACGACCTGTTCGTCTTCGCCACGGTGGGGGTGACCATGGTCGCGCTCGCCTGGATCTTCGCGCGTACCCCGGTCGGCCTGCGGATGCGCGCGGCGGCCTTCGCCCCGGAGGTCTCCCGCCTGCTGGGGGTCAACGTGGGCGGCATGCTCGCCCTCGGCTGGGCCCTCGCCTCGGGGGTGGGTGCCCTGGCCGCCATGCTGGTGATCCCCACCGAACTGGGCCTGCACCCGAACGCCATGGACCTGGTCTTCGTCTCGGCGTTCACCGCGGCGGTGGTCGGCGGACTGGACAGCCCGCCGGGGGCGGTGGTCGGCGGGCTGGTGGTGGGCCTGCTGCTCTCCTACGTCAGCGGATACGCCGGCAGCGACCTCACCCCGCTCGCGGTACTGGTCCTGCTGCTGGCCGTGCTGCTGGTCCGGCCCGGCGGGCTGTTCGCCTCGGTCGCCGCGAGGCGGGTGTGAGCGCCACCCGGGCGGCGGCGCCGCAGCGGGCGGCCACCGGCACGCGCGCCGACGACCGCCGCGGGTCCACTCTGCTGCGGCACCTGGCGGTGGCGGCCATCGCGGCCCTGCTGGTGCTGGCGGCGAGCTACGGCCTGGCGCCGTTCCGCAACTTCCAGCTCGCCACGGTGGCCGCCTACCTCTGCGCGACCGCCGGACTGACCGTCCTGACCGGACTCAACGGTCAGCTCTCGCTCGGGCACGGCGCGCTGATGGCGATCGGCGCCTACACGGTGGCGCTGTGCCAGGGCGCGTTCGCCGACCACGGGATGACCGACGGCTGGCTGCTCCCGCTGTCGCTGGTCGCGGCGGTGCTGGTCACGGTGGGCGTCGGTGCGGTGGTCGGGGCGGCCGCCGCCCGCCTGCGCGGTCCGTACCTCGCCGGCGTGACGCTGGCCGTCGCGGTCGTGGTGCCCGCCCTCACGGTCACCTTCGACGACGTCTTCAACGGCGACCAGGGGCTCTCCGTGCCGGTCGAGCCGCCGCCGCTGGCGCTCGGCGCCTACTTCCCCTACGAGCGGTGGCAGCTCTGGATCGCCACGGCGGCCACCCTGGTCGCCCTGGTGCTGCTGGCCAACCTGGTCCGCAGCCGGTACGGCCGCACCTTCCGGGCGGTCCGGGACGACGAGGTGGCGGCCCGCCTCGCCGGCATCCACGTGGCCCGTACCCAGGTGCTCGCCTTCGTGGTCAGCGCGGCCGGCGCCGGGCTCGGCGGCGCGCTGCTCGCGGTGCTCGCGCAGAGCGTCTCGCCCGGGGGGTTCTCGCTGACCCTGTCGCTCTTCCTGCTCATGGCCGTGGTGATCGGCGGTCTCGGCCGCCTCGTCGGGGCGCTCTGGGGAGCCGTCCTGCTGGTCGCCCTGCCCGACCTGACGCACTCCGTGACCGACCTGTTCACCGTCTCACCCGCGGTGGCGCAGCGGCTGGAGGGCAACCTGCCGTTGGCGATCTTCGGGATCACCCTGGTCGTCGTCATGATCGCCGCGCCCGGCGGCGTGCAGGGACTGCTGTCCCGGCTCGGCCGGGAGCTACTGGCCCGGTGGCCGGAGCGGCGGTCCTAGCAAGCCCCGGCGGCGCACCCGCCGGCACCCAACCCACCACCCGATTCAGGAGAACCGGACCGAAGAAAGGTCGGTGTTCCACATGCACCGTACGACACGACGTGGTCTCGCGGTCGTCAGCACCATCGCCCTGCTCGTCGCCGCCGCGGGTTGCGGTGGCGACGAGGGCCCGGGCGGCGCCGGGCGCGGGACGGTGCCCGGCGTCACCGACACCGAGATCGTGGTCGGCACCCACATGCCGCTGACCGGGCCGGCCTCGGCCGGTTACTCGAAGATCGCCCCGGCCACCAAGGCGTACTTCGACTACGTCAACGCCAACGGCGGGGTGCACGGCCGGAAGATCACCTACAAGATCATGGACGACGGCTACAACCCGGCGAACACCCAGCAGGTGGTCCGCCAACTGGTGTTGCAGGACAAGGTCCTCGCCGTGCTCAACGGGCTCGGCACGCCGACCCACACCGGCGTGCTCGACTTTCTCAAGAGCAACCGCGTCCCGGACCTCTTCATCGCCTCCGGCAGCCGTAGCTGGGACCAGCCGGACAAGTATCCCGGCTCGTTCGGCTTCAACCCCGACTACACAGTGGAGGGCAAGATCCTGGCCAACCACGTGAAGACCGCGCTGCCCGGCCAGAAGGTCTGCTTCCTCGGCCAGGACGACGACTTCGGCCGGGACAGCCTGGCCGGGGTGGAACAGGTGCTCGGCGCGGGCGCGGTGGCGGTCAAGCAGACGTACGTCACCAGCAACACGAACGTGGCGCCGCAGATCGGCGCGTTCAAGGCCGCCAACTGCCAGGTGGTCGTCCTGGCCACCGTGCCCGGCTTCACCGCGCTGTCGATCGGCACCGCCGCCCGGCTCGGCTTCAAGCCGCAGTGGCTGGTCTCCAACGTGGGCGCCGACCACCCCACGCTGGCCAAACAGCTCGGCGCGGCGGCCGGCCTGCTGGAGGGCATGGTCGGCGCCAACTACCTGCCGATGCAGAACGACGCGGCCAACCCGTGGATCCAGCTCTTCACCAAGGTGAACAAGGCGCACAACGGGGACGCGCCGTTCGACGGCAACACCGTCTACGGGATGGCGGTCGGCTACCTCTTCGTGCAGGCGCTCCAGGCCGCTGGTCAGGACCTCACCCGGGAGTCCCTGCTCAAGGCGGTCGCCAAGGGCGGCTTCCAGGGCCCCGGGCTCGCGCCGCTGCGCTACTCCGACAGCGACCACTCCGGCTATGGCGGGGAGCGGCTGACCCGGGTCAGCGGGGGCGTGCAGGCCTACTTCGGGCCGACGTACGAGACGGACGAGCACGACGGGCCGGTGCGTGAGTACACCGCCCAGCCGGTGACCCCGCCGGCCAACGGGATCCCGACCGCGTCCTGAGCCACCGCGCCGGGCGGACGGGGTCACCCACGACCCCGTCCGCCCGGCACCGTGGCCGCGCCGGCCGGGCGGTCCGGTCAGCTCAGCCGCTCGACGATCATCGCCATGCCCTGGCCGCCGCCGACGCACATGGTCGCCAGCCCGACCTGCCGGTCGTGCCAGCGCAGCGAGTTGAGCAGGGTCGTGGTGATCCGGGCGCCGGTCATCCCGAACGGGTGCCCGATCGCGATCGCGCCGCCGTTGACGTTGAGCCGGTCCCAGTCGATGCCCAGCTCGTGCGCGCTGGGCACCACCTGCGCGGCGAACGCCTCGTTGATCTCGACCAGGTCGACGTCGGCGACGGACATCCCGGCGCGGCGCAGCGCCTGCCGGGACGCCTCGACCGGGCCGAGCCCCATCACCTCGGGGGAGAGCGCGCTCAGCCCGGTGGCCACGATCCGGGCCAGCGGGGTGACCCCGAGCTCCCGGGCCCGCACGTCGGACATCACCACCAGCGCGGCGGCCCCGTCGTTGAGCGGGCAGCAGTTTCCCGCGGTCACCGTGCCGTCGGGCCGGAACACCGGTGCCAGCGCGCGCACCGCCGCCAGGGTCACCCCGGGACGTGGCCCGTCGTCGGCGGTGACCACCCCGCCGCCGGGCACGGTGACCGGGGTGATCTCCCGGGCCCAGAAGCCGTCGGCGATGGCCTTCTCGGCGAGGTGCTGCGACCGTACGGCGAACTCGTCCTGACTGTCGCGGGAGACCCCGCGTAGCCGGGCCACGTTCTCCGCGGTCTGTCCCATGGCGACGTAGACGTCCGGCAGTTGGCCGTCGTCGCGCGGGTCGTGCCAGCGGGGCACCCCACCGGCGGCCCGGTCGACGGTCCGGGTCACCGCGTCGGCGAACCGCGGGTTGGCGCTGCCCGGGTGCCCGTCGCTGCGGCCCCGGTCGTACCGGGAGACGCACTCCACCCCGGCGGAGACGAAGGCGTGGCCCTCGCCGGCCCGGATGGCGTGCAGCGCCATCCGGGTGGTCTGCAGCGACGACGAGCAGTACCGGTTCACGGTGGTGCCGGGCAGGTGGTCCAGTCCGAGCAGGACCGCCACCACCCGGGCGAGGTTGTGGCCCTGCTCGCCGGCGGGCTGGCCGCAGCCGAGCATCAGGTCGTCGAGTTCCCGGGGGTCGAGCTGCGGCACCTGGTCGAGGGCGGCCCGGACGATGGTGGCGGCCAGGTCGTCCGCGCGCAGATCGCGCAGGGAACCCTTGTTGGCGCGGCCGATCGGGGATCGGGCGGCGGCGACGATGACGGCTTCCGGCATGGCAGTGTCCTCTCCGGACTGCACATTATATTTGCACTGACGGTGCGGTTATGGCCGAGCCCGTGTCAACGGAATGTGAGATACTGGGCGAGATTCGTCGTTGACGTTCACCGAAGTGCCTCATACTGTCTGCATCGTGAATGCAGATTCAGGCCGGCTCGACGGCCGGGTCGCCCTCGTCGCCGGCGCCAGCCGCGGGATCGGCCTGGCAGCGGGAGCGCTGGCTGGTCCCGCTGCTGGACGGCCGGCTCCGTTCGGCGTTCGCGATGACCGGGCCGCACCCGGATCGAGCGGGACGGCGACGAGTACGTGGTCAGCGGCCGCAAGTGGTTCGTCGCCGGTGCGCTCGACCCGACCTGCGCGGTCTTCGTGGTGATGGGCCGGACCGACCCGGACGGACCCCGGCAGCGGCGGCAGAGCCAGCTCCTGGTGCCCCGCGACACTCCGGGTGTCACCGCGCGCCGCGGGCTGCGCACCTTCGGGTACGACGACAGCGACCACGGCGGCCACGCCGAGATCCAGGCCATCAAGATCGCGGTGCCGGGGACCGTCGAGTCGGGCCATCCAGGCGCACGGGGCGGCCGGCCTCAGCCAGGACACCCCCGCTGGCCCGGCTCTGGGTGCGAGCCCGCGCGCTGCGCCTGGCCGACGGCCCGGACGAGGTACACCGGCAGTCGCTGGCCCGTCGCGAGCTGCGCCGACGCCGCCCCGACGCGCCGACGGCGCACGTCTAGACTCGGCGGGCAGTGAGGCGTGACAGCGTCGAGGAGGGCAGCGCGGATGGGTGGGGTGCAGGCGCCCGGCCGGGTGGACGGGCGGACGGCCCGGGCCGCGCGGACCCGGGCGGCGATTGTGGAGGCCCACCTCGCGCTCATCTCCGAGGGGGACCTGCGGCCGACCGGCGAGCGCATCGCGGAGCGGGCCGGCATCTCGCTGCGTACGCTCTGGACGAACTTCAAGGACATGGAGACGCTCTTCGAGGCCAGCGGGGCGGAGGTGCTCCGCCAGCAGGACGCCGCGTACCGGCCGATCTCGCCGACGCTGCCGTTGGCCAAGCGGGTCGACGCGTACTGCCGGCAGCGGGCGCGGCTGCTGCAGCTCATCGCGCCCTCCGCGCGGGCGGCGCAGATGCGGGAGCCGTTCTCCGACCAGCTGCACCGCAACCGGCTGGTGCACATCTCGCGGGTCCGCGAGGAGGTCGAGCAGCTCTTCGCGGCCGAGCTGGCACAGGCCGGGTCCGGTCGGGAGCAGGTGCTGCACGCGGTGGTCGCGGCGAGCATGTGGCCGGCCTGGTCGATGCTGCGCGACGGGCTGGGGCTGGGCGTGGACCAGGCGCGGGCGGTGATGGCCCGGACGGTGGGCGCCCTGCTGGCCGGCGCTCCCCGCTGACCGGTCCGAACTCTTTCCATCCGGTTTCCGATAGGTAACACTCGATGCATGGTTGCTGCATCGTCAGTGCAAATAACTGGGCTGCCGGGTCGGGACACCGAGTGCGGGGCCATCCGGCGGCTGGTCGACGGCCTGCCGGACGCCGGGGGAGCGCTGCTGGTGTGGGGCGAACCCGGCGCTGGCCGTAGCGTCCTCGTCGGCTACGCCCACCGGTACGCCACCCGCTGTCACCGGCTGGCCGGCGCTGGCCTGGCGGACGAGGCCGCGCTGCCGTACGCGGGCCTGCAACGCCTGCTCGACCCGCTGCTCGACCGGGCCGACGCCCTGCCCGAGCCGCAGCGCGGGGTGCTGCGGCGGACGCTGGCCGGCGCGGGCTGCCCGGCCGACCACCGGCTCGCCCTGTCGATGGCCGTGCTGGGACTGCTCGCCGCCGCCGCCCGGGAGCGCCCACTGCTCTGCACGGTCGACGACGTCGATCGCGGCGACCCGCCGACCACGGAGGTGCTCGGCTTCGTGGCCCGCCGGCTGCGGCACCTGCCGGTTGCCATGCTGCTCACCGCCGGCACCGACGCGGTCGCCGCCGGCGTGCCCCGGCACCGGCTGCGCCCCCTCGACGACCGGGCCGGCGCCGCGCTGCTCACCGACCGGCTGCCCGGGCTGGCCCCCCGGGTGGCCCGGGAACTGACCGCGGTCGCCGGCGGCAACCCACAGGCCCTGGCCGACCTCGCCGAGGTGCTCACCCCGGGCCAGTGCCGCGGTGAGGAGCCGCTGCCCGACGGGCCGCCCCTCGACGGCGCGCTGGGTCGCGGGTACCGGGGCCGGCTGGCCGGGCTGCCCGCCGACACCCGGCGCGTGCTGCTGCTCGCCGCGCTCGACGAGCACGGCGATCCGGTCACCCTGGTCCGGGCCGCCCGCGCCGACGGCACGGCGATCGAGGCGCTCGCCCCGGCCGAGGCAGCCGGGCTGGTCCGGGTCGGCCCGGAGCGGGTGGCCCTGGCGCAACCGCTGGCCCGGGCCGTCGTCGCGGCGGACGCGCCGCTGGCCGAGCGGCGTGCCGCCCACCTGCTGCTCGCCGGCGTGCTCGACGGCCCCGGACAGCACCTGCGCCGGACGCTGCACCGCGCCGCCGCGGCGGAGGGCCCGGACCCGGTGCTGGCGGCGGAACTGGAGGCCGCGGCCGGTGGGGCCGGCGGGGACGACGGGGTGGCCGCCCTGCACCGGGCCGCCGAACTCAGCGGCGAGCCGCGGCAGGCCAGCGCCCGGCTGGTCGCCGCCGCCGGTCGCGCCTGGGCGGCGGGGCAGCCGCGGCGTGCCGCGCGGCTGCTCGCCGAGGCCGCCGAGGCCGCCGCGGCCGGACCGGTCGACCCTGTCGTGGCCGGCCGGGCCGAGCTGCTCCGCGGCGAGCTGGAACTGCGCTGCGGCTCGCCGTCGACGGCCTCGACCACCCTGCTCGCCGCCGCCCGGGCGGTGTCCGGGGTCGACCGCATCGCGGCCCTCGGCGCGCTTGTCCGGGCCGGTGAGGCGGCCTGCCACACCGGCGACCAGTTCCGCTACGCCGAGGTGGCGCGCCGAGTGGCGGTCCTGCGCCGGCCCGAGGACCCGCCCGACGCGGAGTTGCTGACCGCGCTGGCCGCCGGGGTGGCGGCGACGCTGCGCGGTGACCACGAGCGGGGCGGCCCGGCCCTGCGCCGGGCGGTCGTGCTCGGCAACCGGCTGACCGGGCCGGCGCTCACCCCCGCCGCGCTGACCGGCGCGGCGGTCGCGGGTCTGCTGGTCGCGGTCGACAGCGCCGCCCACCGGCTCGCCCAGCGGGCCGTCGAGCTGGCGCGTGCCCGCGGCGAGGTGTCGGCGCTGCCCCGGGCGCTGGAGCTGCGCGCGATCGCGGAGTACTGGCTGGGCCGGCACGAGGCGGCGGCGGATACCTCCCGGGAGGGGTTGCGGGTCGCCCGGGACACCGGCCAGGTCAACTCCGCCGGGGTGCACCTGGGCATGCTGGCGGTGCTGGCGGCGGTACGGGCCGACCGGGAAACCAGCCTGTGCCGGATCCGCGAGATCGGCGAGGCGCCCGCCCCGCACAGCCGCCCGCGCGCGCTCGCCCAGTGGGCGCTCGCGGTGCTCGACCTGGTCGACGGGCGGCACGAGGCAGCCGCCGCCCGACTGGCCGCGCTGGCCCGCCCCGGCACCGGCCGAGGGCAGGTGCTGATCCAGGTGATGGCCACCCCGTACCTGGTCGAGGCCGCCGCCGGCGCGGGCCGGCGACCGGCCGCCACCGCCGCGCTCGCCGTCTTCGACAGGTGGGCCAGCAGCACCGCCAGCCCGTCCCGGCGGGCGCTCTCCGCGCGCTGCCACGCGCTGCTGGCCGCGCGCGGCAGCGCCGACGCCGAACGCGGCTTCCGCACCGCGCTACGGCTGCACCCGGCGGATGCGGGGGCGTTCGAACGGGCCCGCACCGAGCTGCTGCTCGGCCGGGAACTGCGCCGCAGCCGCCGCCCCCGGGACGCCCGGGAGCACCTGCACGCCGCCCGGGAAACCTTCGGCCTGCTCGGGCTGACCGTCTGGGCCGAGCAGGCCACCACCGAGCTGCGGGCGGCCGGCGAGTCGGTCGGCACACCGGAGCTGCCGGCCGCCCGGCTGCTCACCGGGCAGCAGCTACGGATCGCGCAGCTGGTCGCGGAGGGAGCCACCAACCGCGAGATCGCCACCCGGATGTTCCTCTCCACCCGGACCGTCGACCACCACCTGCGCAACATCTTCCACCGGCTCGGCATCCGGTCCCGCACGGAGCTCGCCCGCGCGCTGCACTGAACCCGGCGCGCGGCGGCGGGCGGCGAGGGTCAGGGCAGCACGACGGTACGGGCGCCCTCGCCGCGGGCCATCCGGTCGAACGCCGCCGCGGCGCCGTCCAGGTCGGTCCGGTGGGTGATCAGGGCGGCCGGGTCCAGGGTGCCGTCGAGCACGGCACGGGCCAGCTCGGGCACGTCCCGGTCCGGGTCGGACGAGCCGTACACCGAGGAACGCAGTGTCCGCCCGGAGTGGAAGATGTCCAGCGCGCTCAGGCTGACCACGTCGTCCCGTGCGCCCATCCCCACCACGGTGACCTGGCCGCCGCGCCGGGCGGCCCGCCAGGCGGCGCGGATGGTCACGCCGCGGCCGACGCACTCCAGGGCGTGGTCGACGCCACGCCCGTGGGTGCGCTCCCGGACCGCCCGGCTCAGCGCGTCGTCGGCGACGAGGAAGTCGGTGGCCCCGGCGGCGGCGGCCAGTTCGGCCTTGGCGGGCGACACGTCGACGGCGAGGACCGGGTCGGCGCCGGCGGCCCGGGCGGCGGAGACCACCGACAGGCCCACCCCGCCGAGACCGATCACCGCCACCGACTCGCCGGGCGCCACCCGGGCGGTCCGGCGTACCGCGCCGACCCCGGTGAGGACGGCGCAGCCCAGCAGGGCCGCGGTGGCGAACGGTAGCTGCGCCGGAACGTCGATCACCGCCTCCTGCGGCACCACCACCTCCTCGGCCAGCGCGCCGAGGCCGAGGGCGACGTGCAGCGGCGCGCCGGCCGAGGTCCGGCCCCGGGCGGTCGCGGGGGAGCCCGTCCGCTCGCAGAACCACGGCTCGCCGCGACCGCAGTACCAGCACCTCCGGCAGGGCGGCGCCCAGTTCAGCACCACGTGCGCGCCGGGCCGGACGCGGTCGACGCTGGGGCCGACCTCGACCACCTCGCCCGCCGCCTCGTGTCCGAGCACCAGCGGGTACGGCGGCGCGACGGTGCCGTTGACCATGGACAGGTCCGAGTGGCAGACCCCGGCGGCCCGTACCCGCACCCGTACCTCGCCCGGCCCGGGTGCCGGCAGCTCCACCTCTTCCACCGTCAGCGGCTGGTCCACGCCTCGGGCGAGCAGCGCCCTCACCGCTGGATCGCCTTGGTCTGGAGGAACTCGTCGAGCCCGTAGCGACTCAGTTCCCGGCCGAGGCCGGACTGCTTGTAGCCGCCGAACGGGGCGAGCGGGTTGAACGGCGCGCCGTTGATGTCGACGGCTCCGGTGCGGATCCGCCGGGCGACCCGCACCGCCCGCTCCTCGTCGGCGGACCAGACGGCGCCGGCCAGGCCGTACCGGGAGTTGTTGGCGACGGCCACCGCCGCCTCCTCGTCGTCGACCGGGATGACGGCGAGCACCGGTCCGAAGACCTCCTCCTGGGCCAGCGCGCTGCCCGGGTCGACGTCGGCGAGCACGGTCGGGGCGACGAACCAGCCCCGCTCGGGCAGCACCGCGTCCGGGCCGCCGGCGATCAGCCGGCCGCCGTCGGTGAGCGCCCGGCTCACGTGGCCGGTCACCCGGTCCCGCTGGGCCGCGGAGACCAGCGGGCCGAGCCGGGTGTCCGGTGCGAACGGGTCGCCGGTCCGGTAGCTGTCGGCGGCCTTGGCGACCAGACTCAACGCCTCGTCGTAGCGGTCCCGGTGCACCAGCATCCGGGTCCAGGCGGTGCAGGTCTGGCCGGAGTTGAGGAAGGCGTTGCCCACGCCGACCCGCACCGCGGTGGCCAGGTCGGCGTCGTCGAGGATCACGTTGGCGGACTTGCCGCCGAGCTCCAGCGCCACCCGGGCGATCCGGTCGGCGGCCAGGTGCGAGATCCGCCGGCCGGTGGCGGTCGAGCCGGTGAAGGAGACCATGTCGACGTCCGGGTGGGCGGCGATGGCCTCGCCCACCTCGACGCCGGTGCCGGGCACCAGGTTGACCACCCCCGGCGGGAAGCCGGCCTCGTGGATCGCGTCGAAGAGCAGGTACGCGGTCAGCGGGGTCAGCTCGCTGGGCTTGAGCACCACCGTGCACCCGGCGGCCAGCGCGGGCGCCACCTTCGCCATCACCTGGTGCAGCGGGTAGTTCCACGGGGTGATCGCCCCGACCACGCCGACCGGTTCGCGGACCACGAGCGAGTTGCCGACGGTCTCCTCGGCGGGCGGCCGGGCGGCCAGTTCGACGTAGCTGCGCAGCACGGTCAGCGGCAGGCCGACCTGTACCCGGGTGGCCACCCTGAGCGGGGTGCCCAGCTCCAGCACGACCGTCTCGGCGGCGATCGCGGCCCGGCTGGCCAGCGCCGCGTGCAGGCGGTCCAGGGTGGCGGACCGCTGCGCCGAGGTGGTGGCGGCCCAGCGGGGGAAGGCGGCCCGGGCGGCCGCGACGGCCCGGTCGACGTCGGCGGCCGTGCCGGCCGGCACCCGGGCCAGGAGCTCCTCGGTCGCCGGGTTGTGCACCGCAATGGTGTGCCCGGAGGAGGGGGCGACCCAGGCTCCGTCGAGATAGATGTCGGTTCGTGCGAGATCCATCGCGCCCCTCACCGTGGTCAAAAACTAGCGCTGCAAGTTTTGACTCTAGCGCCCCAGGTCGGCCGGTGGGAGGGGTGGCAGCGGCCCGATGTGCTCCTCGTAGGTGCGGGAGAGCCCGTGGATGAGCGCGTCGAGGCCGAGCGCGAAGGCGCCCTCGTCCACCCGTTGCTGATGCTCGGCGAGCCGGTGCGCCTGGGTCAGGTGCGGATACCGCTCGTCGTACAACCCCGGGTCCTCGACGAAGCCACGGGCGAACGATCCGAGCGCGGAGCCCGCCACGAAGTAGCGCATCAGCGCGCCGATGTGCGTCGCGCGCGCGGGCGGCCAGCCGGCAGCGACGAGTCCACCGTAGACCGCGTCGGCCATCGCCAGCGCCGCCGGCCGCCGGCCCGGCCCGCGGGCCAGGTGCGGCACGATGTTCGGGTGCGCGGCCAGTGCCGCCCGGTACGAGTGCCCCCACCGGCGTAGCGCCTCGCGCCAGTCGAGGCGGCCGAAGAAGGAGACGTCGACCTGCGCCGTGACGCTGTCGGCCACCGCGTCGAGGATCTCGTCCATGGTGGCGAAGTGGTTGTACAGCGAGGGCCCGCGCACCCCGAGTTCGGCCGCGAGCCGGCGGGTGGAGAACCCCTCCAGGCCGTCCGCGTCGATCAGCGCCGCGGCGGCCTCGACGATCCGCTGCCGGCTGAGCAGCGCCTGCCTCGGCCGGGGCATCCGTGCCTCCCTCGTTCGCTCGTGGGTTCGCCGCAACTCTGCCACAACGAGGTCTGGACGGAATTAAACTTGCAGCGCTAGTTTATGCCTCATGGACCTTCAGCTCTCCCCGGAGCAGGCGGCCGTCCGGCGACTGGCCGCCGAGTTCGTCGACCGGGAGGTGGCCCCGTACGCGGCGGCCTGGGACCGGCGCGAGTCGGTCGACCCGGAGATCGTGGGAAAGCTCGGCCGGCTGGGCTTCCTCGGGCTGACCATCCCCGAGGAGAACGGCGGGTCCGGCGGCGACCACCTCTCCTACTGTCTGGTGCTGGAGGAGCTCGGCCGGGGCGACTCCGCCGTCCGGGGCATCGTCTCGGTGTCGCTCGGGCTGGTCGCCAAGGCCATCGCCGCGCACGGGTCCGCCGCGCAGCGGGCCGAGTGGCTGCCCCGGCTCTGCGCCGGCACCGCGCTCGGCTGCTTCGCCCTGACCGAACCGGACAGCGGCTCGGACGCGGCCGCGCTGACCACCCGGGCGACCCGCGACGGCGGCGACTGGCTGATCACCGGCGCGAAGACGTTCATCACCAACGGCACGTTGGCCGATGTGGTCCTGCTCTTCGCCCGCACCGGCGGGGCCGGACACCGGGGCATCACCGCGTTCCTGGTGCCCACCACCGTCGCCGGGCTCACCCGGAAAGAGATCCACGGCAAGCTCGGGCTGCGCGGCCAGGCAACCGGTGAGCTGCGCTTCGATGCCGTCCGGGTGCCCGACTCGGCGCGCCTCGGCCCGGCCGGCGGCGGGTTTCGGCTGGCCCTGGCCACCCTGGCCAAGGGCCGGATGTCGGTGGCCGCCGGCTGCGTCGGCATCGCCCAGGGCTGCCTCGACGCGGCGGTGGGCTACGCCGGGCAGCGCACCCAGTTCGGCAAGCCGATCGCCGGGCACCAACTGGTGCAGCAGTTGCTCGCCGCCATCGCCGTGGACACCGCCGCCGCCCGGCTGCTGGTGTGGCGGGTGGCCGACCTCGTCGACCGGGGCGAGCCGTTCGCCACCGAGGCGTCGATGGCCAAGCTCTTCGCCAGCGAGGCCGCGGTCCGGGCGGCCAACAACGCCGTCCAGGTCTTCGGCGGGTACGGCTACATCGACGAGTACCCGGTCGGCAAGTACCTGCGCGACGCCCGGGTCGCCACCCTCTACGAGGGCACCAGCCAGATCCAGCAGCTGCTCATCGGGCGCGCGCTCACCGGCGTCAACGCCTTCTAGCAAAGGGGAGAACCCGTGACCAGATTCGCCGACCGGGTGGCCGTCGTCACCGGCGCCGGGCAGGGCATCGGCGCGGCGACCGCGCACCGGCTGGCCGCCGAGGGCGCCGCCGTCGCCGTGGTCGACCTCGACGAGGAGCGCAGCCAGGCGGTCGCCGACGAGATCACCGCGGCCGGCGGCCGGGCCGTCGGCATCGGCTGCGACGTGACCGATCCCGCGGCGGTCGCCGCGATGACCGACCGGGTGGTGCAGGCGTACGGCGGGCTGCACGTGCTGGTGAACAACGCCGGCATCACCCGCGACGACCTGCTGTTCAAGATGCCCCTGCCACATTGGGAGGCGGTGCTGACCACCAACCTGACCAGCATGTTCCTCTGCTGCCAGGCCGCCCAACAGCACATGGTCGCGGCCCGCTACGGCCGGATCGTCAACCTCAGCAGCCGCTCCGCCCTCGGCAACCGGGGCCAGGTCAACTATGCGGCGGCCAAGGCCGGGGTGCAGGGCCTGACGGCCACCCTCGCCATCGAGCTCGGCCCGTACAACGTCACGGTCAACGCCGTCGCCCCGGGCTACGTGGCCACCGCGATGACCGCCGCCACCGCGCAGCGGGTCGGCAGCAGCCCGGAGGAGCATCAGCGGATGGTCGCCGAGCACACCCCGCTGCGCCGGGTCGCCCAGCCGACCGAGATCGCTTCGGTGATCGCCTTCCTGTCCAGCGACGACGCGTCGTACGTCAGCGGCCAGACCCTGTACGTCAACGGCGGCGCGCGCTGAGGCGCGCCGGCGGACCAGCACCCGGAGGAAACATGGACTTCGCGCTTTCCGACACCGAGCGGGCGATCCGCGACACCGCCCGCGACTTCATCGCCAGGGAGGTCATGCCGCTGGAGCAGGAACTGCTGCGGCGGGAGCGGGCGCACCGGCCCGGACTGGAGCACAGCGAGCTGCGCGAGTTGCAGCTCAAGGCGCGCAAGTTCGGGTTCTGGGGGCTGGCCACCCCGGAGGAGTACGGCGGCATGGACCTGCCGGCCGTCACCCAGTCCCTGATCTGGACCGAACTCGGCCGCTCGTTCGTGCCGTTCCGGTTCGGCGGTGAGGCCGACAACATCCTGTTCCACGCCAACGACGAGCAGAAGCGCGAGTACCTGGTCCCGACCATCGAGGGGGAGCGGCGCAGCTGCTTCGCGATCACCGAGCCCGGCGCCGGCTCCGACGCGGCCAACATCAAGCTCAGCGCCCGCCGCGACGGCGACGACTGGATCCTCAACGGCGAGAAGACCTTCATCACCGGCGGTCACGATGCCGACTTCGCCATCGTGATCGCGGTGACCGACCGGGAGAAGGGCGCCCGCCACGGCGGCGCCACCGCGTTCCTGGTGGACCGGTCGATGGGCTGGCGCTCGGAGTTCATCCAGACGATGGGCGAGGGTGGCCCCGCCTCGCTGGTCTTCGACGACGTCCGGGTGCCCGGGCGCAACATCCTCGGCGAGCCCGGGCAGGGCTTCAGCCTCGGCATGGAGTGGATCGGCAAGGGCCGCTACACCATCCCGTCGCACGCCGTCGGCATCGCCGAGCGGGCGTTGTCGATGGCCATCGACTACGCCAACACCCGGGAGACCTTCGGCGCGAAGATCGGCACCAACCAGGCCATCCAGTGGATGATCGCCGACTCGGAGACCGAGCTGGAGGCGGCCCGCTGGCTCATCCTGCGCGCCGCCTGGACCGTCGACCAGGGGATGGACCCGCGGCACGCCTCCTCGATGGCGAAGCTTTACGGCGCGGGCATGGTCAATCGGGTGGTCGACCGCGTCCTGCAGATCCACGGCGGCATGGGCTACACCCGCGAGCTGCCGATCGAGCGCTGGTACCGGCAGGTCCGGCTGTACCGGATCTTCGAGGGCACCGACGAGATGCAGCGACTGATCATCTCCCGCGACCTGCTACGCGGTTACACGAAGCTGGGAGGGCACCTGGCATGAGGGTCTTCGCGTCCATCGAGGAGTTGGCCGAGGCGACCGGCGAGACCCTGGGCCCCGGCCCCTGGTTCCGGATCGACCAACAACGGGTCGACCGGTTCGCCGACGCCACCGACGACCGCCAGTGGATCCACATCGACCCGCGACGGGCCGCGGCCGGCCCGTTCGGCGGCACCATCGCGCACGGCTACCTCACGTTGTCCCTGCTGCCGGCGCTGGCCGGTGGCCTGTACCGGGTCGAGGGGGTGGCCCTGGGGGTCAACTACGGCCTCAACCGGGTGCGCTTCCCGGCCCCGCTCCGGGTCGGCAGCGCGGTCCGCGCCACCGCGACCCTGGCCGAGGTGTCACCGGTGGACGGCGGTGTGCAGGTGGTCACCGCGGTCACCGTGGAGAGCGACGCCGGCGGCAAGCCGGTCTGCGTCGCCGAGACGGTCAGCCGCCTGGTGCGGGGCGTGGCCCGATGACAGCGCTGTCGCTGGCCATGGTGCTGGCCGAGTCCGCCCGCCGGCACGCCGACACCGTCGCCGTGGTCGACGGCGACACCCGGGTGACGTACGCCGAGCTGTGGCTGGAGGCGCGCAGCTACGCCGCCGGGCTGCGGGAGCTGGGGGTCGGCCCCGGCGACAAGGTGGCCCTGCTGGCCCCGAACGTGGTGGACTTCCCCCGGGTCTACTACGGGGCCCTCGCCGCCGGCGCGGTGCTCGTCCCGGTGCACCTGCTGCTGACCGTGGACGAGGCGGCGCACGTGCTGACCGACAGCGGCACGAAGCTGCTGGTGTGCCACAGCTCCCAGTTCGCCCTGGGCGCCGCCGCCGCGGCGGCGGCCGGCGTGCCGCTGGTGACCGTCGGGCCGGCGGCCGCCGGCGCGGTCGCGCCCCGCCTGGAGGAGCTGAGCCACCCGCTGCCACCGCTGCCGTCGTACGTCACCCGGTCGGCGGAGGACCCGGCGGTGGTGCTCTACACCAGCGGCACCACCGGGGTGCCCAAGGGCGCCCTGCTCACCCACCTCAACCTGGTCATGAACGCCACCGTGAACGTCTTCGACGCCAACGACGCGCGCAGCACGGACGTCGTGCTCGGCTGCCTGCCGCTGTTCCACAGCTTCGGCCAGACGGTGGCGATGAACGGCACCTTCCGGATCGGCGCGACGCTGGTGCTGCTGAGCCGGTTCACCGGGCCGGCCGCCATCGACCTGATGCTGCGCGAGGGGGTGGACGTCTTCCACGGCGTGCCCACGATGTACGTGGCGCTGCTCGACGCCGCCCGGGACCGGGACGACCTGCCCCGGCTGCGGCTCTGCGTCTCCGGCGGGGCGTCGCTGCCGGTGGCCGTGCTGGAACGGTTCCACGCTGCCTTCCAGACGACGGTCTTCGAAGGGTACGGGCTCTCCGAGACCTCACCCACCGCCACCACCAACCAGCCGCACTTCGGCACCCGCGCCGGGAGCATCGGGCACCCGGTCTGGGGCGTGGAGGTGGAGATCGCCCGCGCGGAGGTGGACGAGCGGATCGAGCTGCTACCGACCGGAGAGCTCGGCGAGATCGTCATCCGGGGGCACAACGTCTTCGCCGGTTACCTGGGGCGGCCCGAGGCGACCGCGGAGGCGGTGGTGGACGGCTGGTTCCGTAGCGGTGACCTGGGACGCAAGGACGCCGACGGGTTCATCACCATCATCGACCGGAAGAAGGACATGATCATCCGAGGTGGCTTCAACGTCTACCCACGCGAGGTGGAGGAGGTCCTTGCCGGGCACCCGGCGGTCGGCCAGGTGGCGGTGATCGGGGTGCCCGACCCGCACCACGGCGAGGAGGTCTGCGCGGTGGTGGTGGCGGACCCGGCCGGCCCGGGCCTGCCCGACCAGCAGGAGATGATCGACTGGTCGCGGGAGCATCTGGGCCGGCACAAGTACCCGCGGCAGGTCCGGTACGTCGACGACCTGCCGCTCGGGCCGAGTCACAAGGTGCTCAAGCGGGAACTGCGTCGCCGCATGGCCCCGCCCGACTGACCACCGCCCGCCGTCCGCTGCCCACCCGCCCAGGCCGCGGCCCTCGTCGGTGACGTGCACCACGGTATTGACAGACAGAGTCCCGACCGCCGAGGCTTTATTGAGCGATGTTTGTCGATGAATGCGGGGGCATGATGCGACGCAGGATCTTCGCGCTGGCCACGGCCGCCGTGGTCGTCGTCGGTGGGGCCATGACGATGGTGCTGCCGCCGGCGTACGCCGCGACGGCGTGCACGGTGGACTACACCATCACCCGAGAGTGGTCCAACGGCTTCTGGGCCGAGCTCACCGTCACCAACCTGGGCTCCCCCGTCACCGACTGGTGGCTGCGGTTCCGTCAGGTCAGCGGCCAGACGATCACCATGGGCCTCGACCGGCTGCCGGACGGATACACGCTCGGCAGCGGCGAGTTGTACCCGATCACCATGCTCCGCCCACCGGCGGGGTCCACGCTGCCGACCGGCGCCTCGGTGACGGTGCGCTTCGGCGGCAACTACCGGGACGCGGAGCCCGAGCCGACCGACTGGGTGTTGAGCGGCCAGCCGTGCAACGGGGACGTCGGCAGCCCGACCGGCTCGTCGCAGCCGACGGCTTCGGGGAGCCCGCAGCCCAGCCCACAGCCGGGCGGCCCGTCGGTGTCGCTCACCTCGCCCCTGCCCAACGACTTCTTCGCCGCGCCGGGCGTCATCCCGATCCGTGCCGAGGCCACGGCGGCGGCCGGCCGGCGGATCGAGCGGGTCGAGTTCCGGGAGCGCGGCACGTTGCTCGCCGTGGACACCACCGCGCCGTACGCGTTCGACTGGCGCGGCGCGCCGCCGAACAGCGGCACCCGCGTCACCGCCACCGCCTACGACAGCGACGGCGCCCAGGCCACCGCCGAGGTCCGCGGCATCCGGGTGCTCCCGCCGCCGGCACCCGGTGCCGCCCCCGCGCTGAAGGCGATCGGCAACCGCATCCGTACGGTCACCACCGACCCGAGGCCGTACCGGCCACGCGGAATCATCCGGTCGGACGCGCCCGGCGAGTGCGCGTGGGGACCGATCCGCTGGGACGGCCCGGTCGACGACGCGTCCGTAGGTGCGCTGCGGGCCCGCGGCGTCGACGCGGTGCGGGTCGTGCTGAGCGACGCCTGCTTCGTCTACACCGGCAGCCCCACCGACAGACAGAACCGCGTCGGCTACGTCGACGAGGCGGCCCGGTACGTCGACCGGCTCGTCCGGGCCGGCATCACACCCATCGTGTCGCTGCGCCAGAGCGACCTTCTCGCCACGCGCTCCTTCTGGAGCGCGGCGGCGGAGGTGTTCGGCGCCGACAACGCGGTGATCTTCGACATCTCGCCCTACGACTTCCCGGCGGCCGGTGGCACCGGTCCCGCGGTGGTCTGGACCTGCTGGCGCGACGGCGGCGTCGCGTGCGCGGGCACCAGCCTGCCGAATTTCGGCGTGCAGGAGCAGATCCGCCTGCTTCGCGTGCAGGGCTCGTTCAACCTGGTCCTCGCCGCCGGGATCGACGGCGGCAACGACCTGCGCCGGTGGCTGGAATACCGTCCGGCCGACCCGGACGGCCGCAACGTGGCCGCCGCCTGGCGCGTCGACGACCGCTCGGCCTGCGCCACGCCGGCCTGCTGGCAGTCCACCCTGCTCCCGGTCGCCGCCCAGGTACCGCTGGTCGCCACCGACGTCAGCGCCGGCTCGGCGGCGCCGACGTTCGTGCTGCGGACGGTCACCTGGCTCGACCAGCACGGCATCGGCCACCTGCGCCGGTGACCGGGAAAGAGGTAAGCCTGAGGTTCCCCGATTGGCCGGAACCGTCGTGGCGTCCGTCAACCTGGGTGCAGCCCGGGCCTGTTGCGACGAAGAGGCGGCTCCTTCGCGGCCGGCCAGTCCGGTGACCGTGTCTGGTCCAGCTTGGACTGCGCCTGGTCCGCTGCGATCCCGGCCAGCGCCAGGCGGACTTGCTCATGCGGAAGAACGTCGACGATCTTGGCTCGATCGTTCCTCGCGCGCCTGCTCACGGGGCGATGTGATGGCCCGCCTTGACCACCTGGTCGTACTCTCGGCGTCGGGCGTCGTAGGCGCGCGTCAGGACTACCTCCGAGTCGGATCCCACCGGCAGTCGAAGCGGCGGCGAGTCCATCTGACCGAGCCGCCAGACCACGTCGGCGAAGAGCTCGGGGGAGTTGATCTCCGCATAGGTGTTCATCTCGTGCAGCGCGCGGAACATGCCCTCGCTGACCGGCGTGTAGTCCGCGATACCGTGCTCCGGTCTCCGCAGGTTGGCGCTGTAACCGGTGGCGAAGCCGCCCGGCTGCAGGATGGTCACCTTGACCCCGAGGTGCCCGGCCTCGGCGGCAAGCGATTCGGCCGCTCCCTCCAGCGCATACTTGCTCGCGTTGTACGCGGCGAGCCCTGGGATGGGAACCACGTTGGAGACCGAGCTGACGAAGACGGCGTGCCCGTGGCGCTGCTCCCGCCACAGCGGCAGCACGGCGCGGGTGAGCCGCCACGGCCCGAAGACGTTTGTGGCGAACTGCGCGGCGAGCTCCGCGTCGGAGATCTCCTCGAAGGTGCCGAACTGGCCGTAGGCCGCGTTGTTGACCAGAACGTCGACGCCGCCGAAGGCGTCCACCGCACGCGCGACCGCTGCTGCGCACTGCTCCGGATCCCGTACGTCCAGGGCGGCGGCCACCACGTTGTTCGGATGCCGGGCGACCAACTCGTCCAGGGTCTCCGGCTGCCTGGCGGTCGCCACCACCTGGTCGCCCTCGGCGGCGAGCCGGGCCGCGAGAGCCTGACCGAGTCCGCTCGAACATCCCGTGACCAGCCAACGCTTTGTCATCGCTCTCGACCCGCCTATCCACTGGGTTGTGCCGCGAATGCAGGGTGTCAGAGGTGGCGCAAAAGGTGAAGAGGCGTCGACCTTCGTCAGACTGATTCGTCGGGTATCCGGCATCGGGGCCGGCCCCGTCCTCATCCGGTGCATCAGGAACGTGGCGCGGTGGTTGAGGGGCTCCGGCCCTGTCGAGGGCCACGTCAACCCCATCAAGACGATCGAGGCTGTGACCAGCGAAAAATGGGGCACGGCCTCGATCGCTTGACTGTCGGGTGTCCTCGTAGGGCCGGCCGTGCCGACGGTCCCCATGCACTGCGCAGAAAGGGCTTGTCGGACTCACGCGGCCTGGCGGAGGACGCCGGCCCGTACCAGCGCGCGAATCACGCGGTGCGGATCGGTGGAGACGACGGCCGCCACCTTGCCGGCCGGCCACCGGCCCCCGGTGTCGCGCAGTTGCCGCAAGGTGTCGACCAGCTTTGCGTCCAGGCGATACGTGGTCGCGCCGACGGTCACTGCGCCGTCGGCAACGGTGCAGGACGGGCCGATCTCGATGTCGTCGTCCAGACCGATCCGGTCGGCGTCGGCCAACTGCGCGAACCGGCCCGGCTCACCTGACGATCGCGCGTCGGGAAGGACGCCCAGCGACGGGGTGGCGTCCGGGGCGGTGCGCAGTCGTGCGGCGAGGTCGTCGAGTTCGAGCGCCGACAGTCGGCGCAGCAGTTCGTCGCGCCGGGCCGGCAGACCCGGCCCGAAGGCGTCGACCGGCAGCGGCCGCTCCAGGAAGGCGTCGTCCAGGAGCAGCTCGGCCACCAGGTCCGTCATCAGGTTCCGCCAGGTGGGCTGGCGGAACGTCACGCTCACGTGCAGTGACAGGTTGCCGCCGTAGTCACCCACGTACGGCGAGTGGGAGGGTACGTAGAGGACGTCGCCGGGTTCCAGAGTGGCGTCCACGGCCGGCTCACCCGATGCGCCGACACGGCTGGTGTCGGCGTGCTGCGGCTTCGTCGGCCAGACCCGCCACCGGCGGGTACCGGTGAGCTGGACGATGGCGATCTCCACCGGCCGGTCGTGGACGACCAGATCCATCCGTCCTGCGGGGGTGAGGCAGCCGTCGACCCAGGTCGGGGTTCCCACGGCAGCCGCCACGTCGCGAGCCAGGTCGAACAGAGCCGGCACGAAGCGCTGCAGGTGCGGCCAGATCAGCGTGGCGCCGGCCTCGAAGTAGCGGTACACCCGCTCGGCCACCGCGTATTCGGCATGCACACCGCCCGAGGACTCGGCGACGGCGGTGTACTCGACCGGGACGATGATGTTGTTCTCGGCGGCGATCCGGATGTCCGCTGCGCGGATGGTGCGGGACCGCAGCAGGCGATCCAGGTCGCGCACGGTGAGCAGGTCACCCGGTGGGCACCGCATGGCCTGCCTGCGCACGACGGCCTCGCGGGCCAGCACGGTGGCGAACTCGGTCGGCGACCCGAAGATGTCGGCGAACGTCACTGTAGATCACTCCCGTGCTGGTAGATCGAGATGCAGACGCCGGTTCCGGTGAAGGGCTCCCGTGACCAGCCGCCGAATCGGCCGGTGCGGCGCAGTCCGGCCAGGCGCGCCATCAGGTCCAGCTCGGCGGGCCAGACGTAGCGCATCCGCAACGGCGCGAGGTGCACGCCGTCGGCACGGAAGTTCACCGTCTGCCGCACCAGGGTCTGTTCCGCCGGATCGTGCAGGATCATGACAAGCTCGGTGCGGTCGGGCCGGATCTGCGTGGGTGCGATGATCTTGTTGTTGACGAAGTCGGACAGCCCGATCATCTGTGTCTCCAGCACCAGGCGGCCGTCGTCGGCGAGATGACGCGCGGCGTTGCGCAGGAAGGCGACCTGCGTGTCCTGGTCGGGCAGTGCATAGATGGTGTTGAACACGCAGTACACGAGATCGAAGCGTTCGTCGAGCCGGACGTCGACCATGTCCGCGTGGCGCGTCCGGATCACACCGGCCGGGTCCTTGGTGCCCAGCACGGCGAGCATGTCCGCGGAGTTGTCCACGCCGGTGACGCTCAGGCCCGAGCCGGACCCGAGCGGCAGGGCGATACGGCCGGTGCCGACACCGAACTCCAGGACCCGGCTGCCGGCACCGACGACGTCCCTGAGGAATCGGACCGCCGGCCCGGTGGGCCAGCCGGCACCGATCTCGTCGTCGTAGTGCCGGGCCTCGTTGCGCAGGTACTGCGCGGAGGACGACCAGTCACTCATCGTGCACCACCGACCAGGTCGGGCTCGGGGGCCGGTACCGCCGGTGAGACCGGAGCGTTCCGGCGGTACGCCGACGCGAAGCGCCGCCTGAGCCAGTCGCGGGTCGCGCGGTAGTCGTCGTCGGACAGCAGCGCACAGTCAGCGGCGATCATGTAGAACGCGAAGCTGACGAGGCCCATGGTGGCCCCGATGCCGAGGTGCATGCCGATCACCAGCAGCAGCGCGATCTCGCGGAGCCGCCGGTTGCGGCCGGGCACCAGCAGCACCACCGCCAGCTGCACCGTGATGGTCAGGTAGCAGGCGAGCGTCACCAGCGCCGCGTTGTGCATGAGCGCGGTGGCGGTGTCGCTGTACTGGAACTGGTGCAGTTGGCTGATGTAGTAGAGCGCGTTGCCCTCGCGCCAGCGGGTGTCGACGATCTTCCAGAAGCTGGACATGGCGTAGACGACACAGATCTGGAAGACAACCAGCACCCCGGCGGCGTTGTGCACACTGTTGAGCAGCGTCGGCTTGTCGCTTGTCGCTGTCAGCCGGGCGCGGGTTCGCGCGGCGAGCGGGCTGAGGTACGCGTTGGTGGTGGCGAACACCAGCAGCAGCAACAGGATCCGGGCCAGGTTGTCGCCGCCGTCAAGCACGTTGGGATTGCGCTGGTCAAGTGACCAGATGAAAATCGCGTTCACCAGGGTCAGTGCCCTTCCGCCCAGGACGGTCCAGACCAAGGCAGCCACCAGGCCGGAAAGGTAGACCAGGTTGAACCATGTTTCACCGTCGCTGAGGCGATAGAGGGAGAACACGCTCCCGGAGGAGTGCTGCGAGGCGCTGAAGCTGGCGAAGCTGGTGGTCCCGTTCGGCCCGTAGAGGGCGTCGCGGTACGGGAAGTTGGCCAGATAGATGAGGGCGGTGGTGGCGCCGAGCCCGATTCTGAGCAGGGACAGACCGACCAGTCGTCGGCGGCCGGTGGCGAAACGGTCGAGGAAGGTGGACATTCACCGCTCCGGGGGTTGGTAGGACATCCAGCCGGTGTCGGCGATGCGGATGGGCGGGTCCTGTTCGGGGTCCGCCTCGTGCCGCTCGGAGAAGCGCAGGATCGCGGTCCAGGTGTAGAAGACCCGCACCCGCACCGGTTCGCCGTCGAGTTGGACGCCGGGCACCATCATCGAGGCGAGCCGGCCGATCTGGCCGCTCACCTGCTTGCGGGCACCGGCCAGGCTCTCTCGGGCCGCGGCGAGGTACTCGGTGTCACTCATCTGCCCGGCGCCCTCCAACTCCTGCCAGCCGGCTGGCAGGATGCTGGCCTCCTGCGCGCTGATCGGGTGGCTGGGATCGGCGGGGTCGGTCAGCGGCTGCCCGTTCTGTCGACTCGTGATGAGCCGCTCGAGTTTGGTCTCCGAGGTCGCGATGTCGGAGAGCGAATAGCCCAGGTTCAGCACGGTGCGGTCGACCCGGGGCGGGAAGAGCCGGTGCGCCTTGGCCTCGGCGATCAGCGGCTGCGTGAGCGACAGCACCGGGCTGGTCGTCGTGGTGCCGCCGGTGCGGTACTCGACCTGGAGCCAGCCGTCGTAGTTGCCGTTGGGCGGGTTGGGTGCGAAGAGCCGCCACCGCTGCGTCAGGTAGGGGTCGACGACGGCGTCGAGGGTCGACTGCAACCGCACCTTCAGCGGCGACGGCGGCAGGTTGTACCCGATGACGGACACCGCGTACGCCGTGACGACGAGCAGGGGCAGGATGCGGACGACCCGTTGCGCGACGCGGGCCGGTCCGGACTGCGTCCAGCCGGGGGGTCTGATCACCAACCGCGGCATTCGTGTGCTCCCTTCAGTTGAACTGGCGGTCGGAGTTGGCCGAATCGGGTTGCCGGCGTGGATTGACCTGTCCGATCGCACTCTCGATGGCCTGGTCAGCGGGCAGCATGGTGTTGGCCCCGTCCGCGTCGTGCGACTCGAAGATCACGCCGGTTCGGCTGTCGAGCACGTCGGCGGGGGCGGGCACCTTGATGGTCGGCGTGGGATGGGCGGGTACCGCGAAGGCGGTCAGCCATGCGGCGACCAACGCGCCCAGCGCACCGATCAGGACCTTGCGGATCACGGGAGCTCCCTGGAGTCGATCAGGCGGCGCAGTTCCGCGGCCGCGTCGAGCTGGTCCAGCCGGGCAGCGAAGCGGGCCAGTGCCGCTTCGTCGGGACGAGCGGCGTCGCAGTACTCCCCGCTGTCGAGGAGCCGCCGTACGCTCGCCGCCAGGACGTCGCGCCACAACCGTGGCTGGACGCTCACCGACAGGTGCAGCGACACCCGGTCCTCGGCCACCGCCACGTGGGGCGTGTTGTACGGCATGTACAGCACGTCGCCCGGCTCCAGCACCGCCTCGAACGCCGGCTCGCCCAGTTCGTCGATCCGGTAGTGACCGAAGGTCTCCTTGCGCGGCGCCAGCGTCTCCCACAGCTTCCAGTGCTTGGTGCCTTCGACCTGGATGACGAACACGTCGATCGGGTCGTGGTGCGGAGAGAAGCCCTGCCGCCCGGCCGGGGTGAGGAAGGCGGTCACGCTGCTGCGGGCCGAGAACCTCTCGGCGAGCACCGCCGTGAGCGCCCGGAGCGACGGGCTGAGCTGCTCGGCCGAGCTCCAGGTCACCGTCGCGCCGGTGCGGAACAGTTCGTACACCCGCTCCGGCACGACGACGTCGGTCACCATGGCGCCCTGCACGCGGACCGGCGCGGTGTACGCCGCCAGTGGCGTCGCCTGACCGTCGACGGTCACGCCGAGATACGGCGGCCGGAGCGCTTCGAGGTGCAGCAGGACGTCCAGGTCGGCGATCGAGAGGACGGACCGAGGATCGTCGGACAGCGCTACGCGGCGCAGCAGCGGAGCCTGGTTGAAGTGGTGTGCGAAGAACTGTGTCTCGTCGCCCGCGAGTTCGGCGAACGTCGGGGTGTACATCGGAGTCGGCCCGATCAGCGCGCGACGGTGAGGACGCCGAGTCGCGCGAGCGCCTGGGCGATGCCGACCGAACGCGCGGTCTCGACATCGGGATTGATCTCCCGGGCTGGGACCGACTCGCCGCTGGTCATCCGTGCGAGGGTCGCCGCAACCGCGCTGGGAATCGCGATGGTGTGGCCGTTGACCTTGGTCTTGGTCCGGCCGTCCTGGCTCTCCTGGAACGTCACGGCGACGTCGGTACGTCGCAGCAGCGTGCTCCCGCCGATGGCGTCCAGTGCCGCGATGGTCTGGAACTCGTTGCCCTGGGCGGTGCCCTCGGAGTGTTGTCCGAGCGTCATCAACCGGCGCAGCTCGGCCTCGACGTCGATCTCCCGTAGCCGCTCGGCCAGCAACGCCGCGTGGTCGGTGAAGGCCGGGACGAGGTCGGTGACGGTGCTTTCGTGCAGGTAGGGGAACTGCCAGAACCCCTCGGTGTCCAGCAGCCGTTCGACGGCCAGCCCGAGCAGATCGCGCCACATCCTCGGCCGCACCATCACCGACAGGTGCAGCGAGACCTGGTCCTCGGCCGCCGCCACGTGCGGCGTGTTGTAGGGCAGGTAGAGCACGTCGCCGGCCTGCAGAGTCGTCTCGATCACCGGGGTGCCGAGCTCTTCGAGCTTGTAGTGTCCGATGTCGCCGCGGCGCGTCGCCGGCGGCTCCCACAGCTTCCAGTGCTTGGTGCCTTCGAGCTGGATGATGAACAGGTCGACCGGGTCGTGGTGTGGTGAGAAGCCCTGCCGGCCCGCCGGCGTCAGAAAGGCCACCACGTCGCTGCGGGCCGCGAACTTGGTGGCGAGCATCCGGGTCAGCGCCCGCACCGAGGGCAGCACGTGGTTGAGGGAACTCCAGGTGAGGGTGGCCCCGGTGCGGAACAGCTCGTAGACGCGTTCCGCCACGACCGTGTCGGTGACCGTGGTGCCCTGGACGCGGGTCAGGGTGGTGTATGCCCGTTCCGGGACACCGTCGCCGTCCTTGGTGATGGCGAGGTACGGCGGGCGGATGGCTTCGAGATGCAGGAGTTCGTCGAGGTCCGCGACGGACAGGACGTCGCGGGAGTCTCCGGACAGCGCGGCCCGCCGCAGCAGCGGGGTCTGGTTGAAGTGATTCGCGAAGAACTCAGCCTCGTCGCCGGCGAGCTCCTCGAATGTCGGAGTACGCATCTTCATCCATTCTCAAGAACTGTAACAAGCGAGGTGGTGCTGGTGGAGCGATTCGCTCCACCAGCACCACGGTTCAGTCACGCGATCGCGTTGAAGTACGAGAGAGCCCGCAGGTCGGCGGAGGTCTCGATGAATTCGAGGTCCATTTTCCACACCTCCAATCAGTGATCGACGGAACATTTGCCTCGCGATATCGACGAGCTGGCTGACCAAATGCATCAGTGGGCCAACCGAGAGCAAGCCTGGCACAGGAGAAGAGTGCCGGACATCGCGGAAAGCCGAGATGGGCAGCAGTTGCCAGTGGGCGGGGTCTCTGATATGAGAGGCGCCTGCGGCTCACCGAGCGTCATGCCGCGTGGCGGTCAGATAGGCAATGTTGCTGGTCAATGTCCTGATAGCAAATCATGGACGTTTACGATGCGTGTTTATGGAACTCGGGTCCTTGTTGGGAACTCGGGGTCGAGGTAAGTTCGGCGAAGCTGGCCCGGGCTCGGGTCGCACTCCATGGCAGCTCGTGAGACATATCACTGTGAACTGTGAGTCTAGCCAGTGGAACGGGGACAATGAAAAAGATCATTATTCAGGGCCCCACGTACCCCGGGGTCCAGCCAAGCCAGGTCACCCTGACGTCAGGTCAAAGTGCGACTATTGGCGTCTGCCAATGCAGTCGATGCCCCTTCGATCTGCCGGTGTTGGCTGCGGGCGCGCCACCGCTGAGCTGGCGGATCACCGCCCGGGAGAGTTTCTGGCTGCTCAGCAATCTGTCCGATCGGCATCCGGTCACCGTGCAGAACATGGATGACTGGTACCAGTACGTCATCGTCGACCCGGAGCGGCTGGACGTGCCGGTGCCGTTCGAGCTCGCACATATCGACCTGACCGCTGCGTCTTCCGGACCGAAGGTCTCCGTGTTCGGCCACGAACCGCGATACATCCGCGCGTCGCCCAGGCCGTGCTCCGTTTGCCAGAAGGTGGCGGCCCGCAGGCCGCTGCTCGACCAACGGTCCACGTACTTCGCGGTGCTCGGGGAACTGTGCGTGGAACGGCTGCGCGGCGAGATGGACGCGGTGCTGCCCACGTCGGCCGAGATGGCCCGCCGGCTGTCCAGCAGGGGACACCCGATCAGTGCGGGAGCGGTGGACGCCCACATCAAGTATGTCGCCGAAAAACTCGGCCTTCCCAAGGGGGTCGATCGGGCGACGCTGGTCGCCGTCGTCATCCGTTCCGGCCTGCTGCACCAACCAGCGTGAGGGAATCGTCTGCCGCGTGCCGTTGCCGGCGACTCATCGTCAGGACCGGCACCGCACTTGCGAGCACCAGGGCCAGTGCGGACGCACCGGACCAGATGAGCACCAGACGCGGTGAGATGACCTCGAGGAGTCCACCGGCGATCAGGAATCCGGCTACCATCGCTCCATTGATCACCGCGCCGAGGGTGGCGAACCCCATCCCCCGCGCCTCCTCCGGGGTGCGACGCGCGACGAGCGTTCCGGCCGCGGAGCCCAGCATGCCGTTGCCGATCCCGCCGATCACGAACGCCGGTATCACCCAGCCTGCCTCGCTGACGGTGCCGCCGGCCAGGATGCCAGCGCTGACCAGCGCAAGACCGGTGACCAGCCTGATCAGGTAACCATGGTCGTCGGTCCGGCCACGCGCCGCCGCCCATGCCCCGAACACCAGGCCGAGCATCCAGCTACCCATGACGATGCCGTACATCGACGCGGAGGCATGCAACGTGCCGCGGACGAAGAAGACGACCGCGACATCCATCAGGTTCGCCGCCGCGACGACCGCTGCCACCATGACCAGCGCGACGAGCAGCACGCGGTCGTCGCGCACCCGGTAGGCCACGACCGGCGGGCGGTGCGGTGCGGACGGCGCCGGCTGCCGGCGGGCACGGCTGGTGCGGATCACCAGACCCACCAGCGCGACGGCGAGGAAGCTGGCCGCGTCGAGCACCAGCGGCAACCTCGGTCCGTCGATCGAGACGAGGACGCCGGCGAGCACGGGCCCGGCGAACATCCCCGCGGACGTGAACGTCTGGGTGATCGCGCTTGCCCGTGGGACGTTGTCCACGCCCACCATCGCGGGCGCGAGCGCGGCGAACACCGGTTGGGTGACGGCGACCCCGCATGCCAGCAGCGCGTTGAGGGCGATGAGCATCCCCGGGGCCGACGTGGTGAGCATCGCCAGGCAGCACAACGCCTGGACCGGCGCGACCGCCATGATGATCCGCCGGCTGTCGAGCCGGTCGGCGATCCGTCCGGTCAACCGGGCCAGTAGCACCGGCGGCAGGGCCGCACTGAGCAGCAACGCGGCCACGGTGTATCCGCCGGCACCCTGCTGCTGTAGCACGATAGCCAGCGCCGTCGCGGCGAGCAGGTCACCGCACACCGAGATCCCACGCGCGCTCGCGATCAGATAGACCTCGTTCCAGCGTGGCTGGTCCATCTCCACTCCAATCAACGCCATCGATGCGCCAATAGACCTGGTCACGCAATGGATTGCGGTGCGAAAGAATCAGTCCTCAAGATGGGAGCCCACCTGGACGAATGTCGGGGACCACGTCAACCCGATACGGCAACCGTACTATAAAAGGCTCGGCGTGCCCAGACATTATTGTCGTCCGCGACCGGCACCGCCCTAGCGTGGTCGCATGAAGCGTCCGGTGCCCCCACGAGCCAAGCAGATCGCGACCCAGCGCACCTACCACGGCGACACGGTCATCGACGAGTATGCGTGGCTGCAGCAGCGTGACAACCCCGACACGATCGCCTATCTCCGTGCGGAGGCCGACCACACGGCGACGGCTACGGCGCACCTGGCCAGTCTGAGGGACATGCTGCTGGACGAGTTCCGGTCCCGTACGGCGCCGGCCGAACTGACCGTGCCGGTGCTCAAGGACGGCTACTGGTACTACAACCGCACCGAGGCAGGTCGGCCCTACATCCTGCATTGCCGCGTCCCGGCGTCGGCGGGTGCGACAGCCCCGCCCGAGGTCGGCGGTGCCGCCGGGGCCGGCGGCCCCTTGCCCGGTGAGGAATTGCTGCTGGACCGCAACATCCTCGCGGGTGACTCGCCATACTTCAATCTCGGCATCTTCGACGTCAGCCCGGACGGTCGGCTGCTGGCGCACGGTGTCGACCACACCGGAGACGAGCGGTTCACCCTGCAGATCAAGGATCTGTGCAGCGGCACCCTGCTGCCCGACCGGATGCCCGACGTCAGCTACGGATCGGCCTGGTCCGCCGACGGAACCAGGCTGTTCTACGTCACCGCCGACGACACCGGCCGCCCGTATCGGGTCTGGCGGCACACGATCGGCTCATCGGCCGGCGACCGGCTGGTCCACGAGGAGCCCGACCGTCAGTTCCGGCTCGGGGTCACCCTCAGCCGTTCGCGTGGATTCATCGTCATCACCTCACGTAGTCGAACCACCAGCGAGGTGCACGTGATCGCCGCGGACCGAGCCGACGGCCCGCCGGTCGTCGTCGCACCCCGACGCCCCGGCGTCGACTACACGGTCGACCACCAAGGAGAACGGTTCCTGGTCCTGCACAACGCTGGCGCCCCCGACTTCGCGCTCGCCTGGACCCCGGCCGCCGCCCCGGGCACCTGGCATTCCCTGGTGGAGCACGTCCCCGGTGTCCGACTCACCCAGGTGTACGCGTTCGCTCAGCACACGGTGATGGCGCTGCGCCGCAACGGCCTGACCGGGTTGCGCATCCTGTCCCCGGACGGCACCGGAAACCGTGACGTCGTGTTCCCCGAGCCGATCCACACCGTCCGGCCCGATCGGAACCTGGAATACTCCACCACGCTGTTCCGGCTTCGATACGCGTCGCTCGTCACGCCCGAATCGGTCTACGACTGCGACCTCGGTTCGGGCGAGTTGCTGCTGCGCCGGCAGACCAGGGTGGGGGGCGGATTCCGGCCCGAACACTACGAGCAGCACCGGGAGTGGGCGACGGCTCCGGATGGCGTACGGGTGCCGGTCTCCATCCTGGCCCGCCGTGGCGCTCCCCGTATCGGCGGCGTTCTCTATGCCTACGGCGCCTACCAGGTGCCGGCTGACCCGTGGTTCTCTCCGACGTTGCTGTCCCTGGTGGACCGAGGGGTCGTCTTCGCCGTCGCGCATCCGCGTGGCGGCGGGGAACTCGGCCGTTCCTGGTGGGACGGCGGCCGACTGCTGGCGAAGAAGAACACCTTCACGGATTTCCTGGCGACCGCCGAGCACCTGACGGCCGCGGGGTGGGTCGCCTCCGGCCGTCTCGTGGCTCGGGGTGCGTCGGCGGGCGGACTGCTCGTCGGCGCCGTCGCCAACCTCGCGCCGGATCGATTCGCCGGGATCGTGGCGGAGGTGCCATTCGTGGATCCCCTCACCACGATGTTGGACCCGGACCGGCCGCTGACCGTGCAGGACCGGGATGAGTGGGGCGACCCGGTCGCCGACCCGGACGTCTATGCATACCTCAAGTCGTACGCTCCCTACGACAACGTCGGCGAGCACCGGTACCCTCCGATCCTCGCGACGGCCGGCCTGCACGACACTCGGGTTGCCTGTCACGAGCCGGCGAAGTGGGTGGCCCGCATCCGGTCGCTGTCACCGGCCACAGCGGTGCTGCTGCGCACCGAGATGCACGGCGGGCACAGCGGACCGAGCGGACGGGAGCGGTCGTGGCGAGCGGAGGCGCTCATCACCGCATGGATACTCGACCGGCTGGCCGCGCCCGTCGCCCGGCCGGCTCCGGGTGAGGACGGCGCGGGAAATTCGGACCGTCGGCCGGCGGGCCAGGCCGGCGCCGTCATCACCGGAGCCGGCCCCACGTCCGCCGTACTAGATGATCATGGAAGGCAGCGGCCAGCGACGTAGCCGATACGGCAGCCAGACCAGCATGGTGCCCACCTGCACGACCAGGCCCTCGGCCGCGAAGTCGCGGGCGATGTCCAGGTCGATGTCGGCGATCGGGGCGGCCTCCATGACCTGTGCCAGCATCGCCAGATATGCCGGGTCGTCGATGGTCAGCAGATTGAGCCGGCTGGACCGCCGGTCGCGGACCTGCACGAACCCCGGGCCACGCCGGAAGGTGCACTTGTCGATGTAGTAGGACCGTCGCCACGCGTCGAGCGGCTCCATCTCGTCCCCGGCCGCCGGGGAGAGCTCGGCGGGCGGATAGAGGTGGCAGAAGACCCGCCAGTCCGCCCCGCCGTCGACCGGCAGCAGCAGCCGCCATTCGACGCCGATCCCGTGACTGGTCAGCTCCCGAACCAGCACCAGGCGGCGGACCGCGTCGCGGGACGCGGTGTCGTCCTCGACGGCCAAGTTCACCGGGTCGATCAGGGTGACGTGGCGGATGCCCGCGTCGAACCAGCCGGCGACGGCCTCGCCGGGAGGCCCCTGCAGCTCGGTGACACCGAGGTCGATCCCGGGTACGTCGCCGACCTCGCGGTCGTGGTCGTGGGCGAGACGGACGGGCACGGGGGCCAGGGTGGGTCCGGCGATGGCCACGGTGGTTCTCCTCAGACGGTGGTCAGGGTGGCCGGCTCGGCCGACCGGATCTCGGAGTTGTCGGCCCCCGGCCGCGCGCCGACCCGTTCCGGGTGCAGGTGGTCGATGCGCAGCAGGTGCTGGTTCATCGAGCGGGGCGCGACGTGCACGAACTGCCCGCCGTCGGTGAAGACGACCCCCAGCTCCCGCCAGCGTTGCAGGAGGACCGCCAGTTCCGGTTCGGGCCGGGACAGCCGGCGGGCCAGGGAGCCCAGGCTGTGTGGCTGGTCGAGCAGCCGGAAGGCGGCGACCTCCCCTGCGTCGGTCAGCCGGACGACGCGCCAGTCGAAGTGGCGACGGCGGCTGACCAGGACGATCTCGTGCCCGAGGTCGAGGTGGGTGAGGCGGCTGCGGGCGTACTCGTCCTGCCATTCGGTGACCGCCGCGTCGAGCCGGGCGGCCAGGTCGGTGCCGATGCCCCGCTGGGGTACGTCGAAGATGTACGCCAGGTTCATCAGTTCCGACTCGGGCAGGTCATAGTTCAGGAGGTACTGCGCGGCCGGTCGCAGCTCGCCGAAACCCAGCTCCGGCCGGTTGAAGTAGGGGCTGAACCGCTCGATGGCGATCCGGCTGCTGCCACCCGCCGGGGACAGGTGGTGCAGGGCCGGGAACTGCGCCAGGATGCTCTCGTAGTCCTCCCCGGTCTCGCCCGGGAAGCCGTAGAGGTAGTTCCAGGCGACGGTGATGCCGCTGGTCTCGGCGTCCCGCAGCATCCGCACGTTCAGACAGCCGGTCACGCCCTTGTCCATGATCTTGAGTACCCGGGCGCTGAGGCTCTCGATGCCGGGCTGCACGCTCACCAGGCCGGCGTCGGCCAGCGCCTGCACCTGTGCGCCCTTCATGTTCGACTTGATCTCGTACTGCAACCGCAGGTCGTATCCGGACTCGGCAAGCCGAGGGAGGAGTGTCGACACATAGCTCATGTCGAGGATGTTGTCGACCACGAACATGTCGAGCACCTGATGCCGCTCGGCAAGCCCGATGATCTCGTCGTAGAACGCGCCCGGGTGCTTGCTGCGAAACTCCATGAACGATCCGTTCAGCCCGCAGAACGTGCAGTGGTGCTTCTCGCCCCACCAGCAGCCCCGCGCCCCCTCCACGACCAGTTTCGGCTCGACCCAGTTGCGGGCCCGGGACGCGGCGAGCCGCTCGAAGTAGCCGGTGTAGTCGGGGGAGACGATCTCGGCCGGCGGCAGTGGCTTCGTGCTCATCGGGTTCGCGGTCCGCCGGCCGTCGCGGTCCGTCCAGCACAGGCCCTCGACGGAAGCCAGGGCCCGGTCGTCGCCGGTCAGCGCCGCGAGCAGGCCGGGAAACGCCGCCTCGCCCTCGCCCCGCACGACCAGGTCGACGAAGGGGAAGTTGCGGTGCAGGGCCGCGCCCTGCTCGCCGTCGCAGTTGGCGCCGCCGAAGACGGTACGGATCGTCGGATCGAGTCGCTTGACGTGCTTGGCCGCCGCCAGCGCGGCGGTGTTCTGCTGGAAGGTGGACGTGAAGCCCACCAGGTCCGGTCCCCGTTCGACGATCCTGGCCGCGAGGTCGCCGATGAACTCGGGGGCGCAACGGTGCAGTTCGACGTTGAGCGCCAACTCCCGCTCGGACATCTGGTCGCGGACCCGGCTGGTGAACTCCTCCACCCGCCACTCCGGGTCGTCGTAGAGGGCCGAGGAGAAGACCCAGTCACCGCAGCCGGCGAAGTAGGTGAACAACGAGTAGTACTGGTAGTCGCGTAACCCGAACTCGGTCCGGTCGACCACCCAGTCGACGTAGTCGAGGTTGGCGTGCAGGACCTCCACCTCGGCGTCCGGATACCTCCGGCGGACGCTGTTGGTGAGGATCCCCAACGCCAGGGACGGGACATCGATGGACGCCCACGGCATGTTGACCAGCAGAATCCGCACGTCGTCTCTCCTTGCTCACCATGCCCCGGGCAGGACGGTGGGGGTGGGGGTGGAGTGGGACCGCAGGTCGCCGGCCGAGAGCCCGGACCGTCGGTCCCACTCCACCGTGCTGCGTCAGAAACTGACAGAGACCGTCACCGTCACGGAGACGTCGGAACGGCCCTGGTCGCGGTTACCGCTGATCGGGTCGTTCTCGATGATGTTCTTACGCATGCTCTTCACCTCCCCTCGTCGTGGGTAGACCGTCAGGCCGCCGCCCGGTACGTCAGTCCCTCGGCCGCGCCATGGCGAGCGCGACCGGTGTCCCCTCGTTCCGTGCGCCGTCGAAGTGCTGCTGCATGAACATCAGCACCGCCTGCATCAGGGCGACGTGACCTCGAGCGTCGAAGTCCTCGTGCCCGGCTCGCGTCCGCAGCAGTTTCACGGGAACCCGGCGCCGCATCAGCGCTCCGGCGTACCGCTCCACCGGTGCTGGCGGGCACCGAACGTCGTCGGTGGCGACCGCGAGGAAGGTGGGCGCGCGTACCTGGTCGACGTAGCTGGCCGGGGACGATTCGGCGTACCGCTGGGGGACCTCGCCCGGGGTGCCGCCGAACAGCGCCGTGTCGAGCGCGCGGATCGCCGGGGTGGCCGCCTCGAAGGCTGCCGCATAGTCGGCGATCGGGTTGATCGCCACCCCGAGCCGCCACAGCTCCGGCTGTCGGCCGAGGGCGAGCAGGGTCAGGTAGCCGCCCCACGAACTTCCCCACAGCGCCACCCGGTGCGGGATGATCACACTCCGGTCGCTCAGGTGGGATCGGACCGCCGCGAGATCCTCGAGTTGGGTGAGCCCCACCCCGGCCCGGAAGTCGTTACGCCAGGCGGCACCGTAGCCACTGGACCCGCGGTAGTTGACCCGCACGACCGCGCAGCCGGCGCGGACCAGGACCTCGACCAGCGGTTCGTAGGCGTCCCGGGCATGTTGGAAGGGCCCGCCGTGAACCAGGAAGACCGCGGGCAGCGGCCCGGTCCGGTCGGCGGGCGCGGCCACCAGCGCGTGGATCGGGCCCGCGGCTCCCGCCGCCCAGACCTCGCTCCGCCGGCAGAACTCGGCCAGCGACACCGCCTCGTCAGCCGGCCCGTCGTCCGGTCCCCGCGGCAACTCCAGCCCGGCGACCGAGCGGATCTGTGGTGGAGTGGTGGAGTCCGTCCAGACGTACGCCACGTCGTCGTCGGGCCAGACCGCCGCGTCCAGAATGCTGCCGGCCGGCGTGGGAACTCCCGTCAGCGTGCCGGCGGTCAGGTCGGCGCAGTGCAGGCGGCTGCCGGCGTGCCGGTCCTGCCGGACGAGAACCCGGTTCCCGTCCGGGTACCAACTCGCCGTGATCTCGGTGTCGAACCGCCACCGGTGCCGGCTCAGCCCGTCGGCCCGGGCCCACGTGGCGATCGCGTACTCGTCGTCCTCCTCGACGACCAGCAGCAGCCGGGCGGGGCCGGAACCGGGCGCGAAGCCCAGCGGCCAGATCCGCCGGCCCGCACCCCCCGACAGCACCGCCACCGGTCCGCCGCGGGAGTCGAGGACCGTCGTCCCCTCCGGCGACGCGGCGTCCCGGCCGACCACGAGCAGGTCGCCGGTCGGATCCACGTCGACCAGATGGGCGTATCCGGACATCCGGGTGACCGGCGTGACCCTGCCGTCGGTGGTCCACCGGTACAGCGTCATGCCTTCCTCGTCGGAGAGGCCGACCATGGCCGTGCCGTCGGCGGTCATGGCGAGGCCGGCGTGCCGTGCCGGCGCGATCCCCGGCAGCGCCTCGGACGAGCGTTCCGGATGGTCGAAGTCGCTGATCCGCCACGTTCCGGTCCCGGTCAGGTCGTCGTCGAACCACCAGACAGCGGTGCCGGCGGGATCGACGGCCGCGCGGTTGGTGCCAGCCGTGCGGGCGGTGACCTGGTGGGCCGAACCGGCCGCCCGGTCCCAGGCGAAGACCTGGCAGCGGCCGTCCGCGTCGCCGATGTAGGTGGCCCGGTGCGGTGCGTGCTCGGCCACCAGTGGCAGTGCCGGGTAGTAGACCCGGAAGGGGCGGGCCATCTTTCAGTCCTCCCTGACGGTCGGAGCGCTGTTGCGCAACCGTCGGACATTGACTGTCGCGTATGCAGCGAGCAGGGCCGTGAGCACCGCGAGGGACAGGGCCGCGATGCCCGGGGCGAACCGGGCGACCAGGGCGCCCGCGACGACCGGCGCGAACACCCGCAGGACATCACCGGTGGTGCCGATCACCGTCGCCACCCGCCCCTGGAGATGGTCGGGCGTGACGGTGATGGCGCGGGACTGGAAGACGATGGCCACGATGGGTGTGAGTAGGAAGATCAGTCCGAAGATGAGTCCGTAGCTCCAGGGTTGTCGGGCCACGGCCAGGAGGGCTACCAGGCCCACCGTCACCCAGGACACGACCGGGATGGCCACCACCGGGCGGACCCGACGCAGCACCCCGGGCGCGGCCAGTGCGCCGATCAGGCCGCCCACGCTGGCGATCGCCAGGATCAGGCCGATCGACACCGGCAGGTCGCCACGACGGCCGGTGACCAGGATGGTGTGGTAGACGAGCGCCCCGAGCACGAAATTGATTCCGGCGGCCCAGAACGTGACGAACCGCAGGAATTTTCGTCTCCACACGAAGCGGAGACCGGCCCGGAGATCGGTGAGGAACGAATGACGTGCCGTCCGTTGTGGGGACAGATCCGTCCGGATGGCGGCGACACAGGAAGCGGCGATTAAATAGGTCATCACGTCGGCTAGGAACGGCATCCAGCGCGCCACCTGGAAAAGCGCGCCCCCGAGCATTGGCCCGGCGATCCGCATGGCGTGGTTGCGCGCTTCGAGCCGGGCCAGTGCCTGCTTGTCGTCGGCGGGCAGCACTCGACGGATGGCACCCGCGCCGGCCGATTCGTAGCCGGCCTGGGCCACCCCCTCGACGAACGCGGCACCGGTCAGGACGGCGAGGGTCGCCGCGCCCGCCGCCAGCGTGGCGGTGACCATGCCGATCGCCCCGGCCGCCACCAGCAGTGCGGTGACCATCATGGCCTTGCGGGGCAACCGGTCCGCCAGGACTCCCGCCACCGGCGCGGTGACCAGCCGTCCGGCCAGACCGACGCCGCCGACCAGGCCGGCGGCGGTGGGCGAGCCGCTGATCGCCAGCGCCACCAGCGGGAGCACCAGGCCAGAGGCCTGGGAACCGAGCAGGTTGACTCCGCCGGCGAGCCAGTACAGGCGAAAGTCGCGGGACCGGGAGGAATCGAGTGTAAATGGCGATTCACGAGCCGAGGTGGCGGTCATCCTCGCGGTCGCTTTGATTGCACACGAATCTCCTACGGGCGAGCATGAAGTGAGCGTTCAGGGCAATTTGTGGCGTTGATGGAAGCCATTGTCCTGATTGGTGCCGAAGGGGGATCGAGCTGTATCCGAACGCTAACACTCGGTAGCGTGGCTGACAAGACAATCTCTCTGCCGGCGCCAGGTTGCATCGGTTTAGCTCGATTGTGCCTTGGTGGCGAAATAGTCCTGAGTCGAATGGGTGCCTCGCCCGGCCGGCGGGGCACTGCGCCGTCGGCATGGTCCTGGGGTCCGCCGCCGCCGGAATGCCCGCCGACGTCGCCGGGATGGCCGGGACGGCCAGCTTGCCCGGGGCGGTCGGCGTCCGGACGGCGCAACTCGTCGAAGATGGTGCTCGGACGACCGGGGCGAGCAGCTGGCGTCCTCGGCCGACTGCCGCATCCCGGCCAGCACGGCCTGCTCGCTGTCCTCCACCACCCGAGCAGATTCACCTCTGGCGCCGGCTGCTCGGGCGGGGTCGGCCGGCGAAGGCCACCTCGCGCGCCTGCTCACGGGACGGTGTGATGGCCCGCCTTGACCACCTGGTCGTACTCTCGGCGTCGGGCGTCGTAGGCGAGCTTCAGGAACGCCTCCGCGTCGGGTTCCACCGGCAGTCGAAGCGGCGGCGAGTCCATCTGACCGAGCCGCCAGACCACGTCGGCGAAGAGCTCGGGGGAGTTGATCTCCGCATAGGTGTTCATCTCGTGCAGCGCGCGGAACATGCCCTCGCTGACCGGCGTGTAGTCCGCGATACCGTGCTCCGGTCTCCGCAGGTTGGCGCTGTAACCGGTGGCGAAGCCGCCCGGCTGCAGGATGGTCACCTTGACCCCGAGGTGCCCGGCCTCGGCGGCAAGCGATTCGGCCGCTCCCTCCAGCGCACACTTGCTCTCCCTGGTGAGTGTGGCGACGGTCCTGTGGATCAAGTCAAATATTGGATAAGAGTTACAGCGGTCGATGCAAGCTGAGCGGCCTAATTGCAGCTCAGTGACCATCTCGCGCAAGTAATGACAAGTCCGATCCGGCTACGTTCCGTAAAAGGAGATGTGCACGCCGGTGGCCGGCCACCCACCTCCGACAAGACGACCTGCCGCAAGCGCACCGTCGTGGAACGCTGCTTCAGCCGCCTCAAGCGGCGGCGTGACCTGGCCACTCGCTACGCCAGACGCACATCCGCTACCCGGCCGGCCTCGTCCTGATCGCCGCCATCATCGGGCTTCCATGATCGGCGGACAGGCCCTGGTCGAAACCCGCCCCGACCTGGTTCCCGCCAATTTCCTGCGCTTTGCTGGGAACTTTTCCGGCCGGTCGAGCGACAGGTGCCCGCAGTTGGCGGGCATGGCGCCGGCGTACGTCCCACGTCATAATCACCGGATGGAGGACATGAACGGGCCGATCCGGCAGGACAGATTGTTCACCCTCAAGGCGCTGGAAAACCCGACCCGCCTGTTCCACCGAATTCGGGCGGAAACCCCGGTGACCTGGGTTCCGGAGCTCAACGCGTACCTCGTCACCCGGCACGCGGACATCGTCGCCGGGTTGAAGGACCGCCGCCTGGCCAACGCGAACATGTCCCAGGGGCTCCGGCGGTTGAGTCCCGCCGAGCAGGACGAGCTGCTGCCGCTGCGCGCCTCGATCGACATGTGGATGGGGCACACCAACACCGCTGACCACGTCCGCTTCCAGCAGCTGTTGAAGCGGTACTTCACGCGCCCCACAGTGGACGCGCTGCGCCCGCGGGTACGGGAGTTGACCCACGAGCTGCTCGACGCCGTGGCGCCGCAGGGCCGGATGGACGTGGTCAAGGACCTGGCGTTCCCGCTGCCGGCGAACGTCATCGCCGAGATGCTCGGCATGCCGATCCGCGACCGCGAGCTGCTCCAGGCCTGGTCGCGGGACATCCTCACGGTCTTCAAGATCGCCAACCTGCCCCAGCTGCGCCGGTGCCAGCGCAGCATCCTGGAGATGCAGGACTACCTGCGGCCACTGCTGGCGGAGCGCCGGCAACGGCCGCGCGAGGACGTGCTGAGCACGTTCGCGGCCGCCGAGAAGGACGGCCTGGTCACCGAGGACGAGATCGTCGCCAACTGCGTGCTGCTGCTGTTCGCCGGCCACGAGACGACGGCCCACCTCATCGCGAACGGGCTGCTCCTGCTGTTCCAGAACCCCGAGCAGCTCGACCTGCTCAAGGAGAAGCCGGAGCTGACCCCGTCAGCCGTGGAAGAGATGCTGCGCTGCGACGGCCCGGGCGGGGGCGTCGTGCGGATGACCACCGAACCGGTGGTGATCGGCGACGTGCCCATTGCGGCGCACCAGACCATCTACCTCGCCATGGTGGCCGGCAACCGCGACCCCGAGGTGTTCGACGAACCCGACCGCTTCGACATCACCCGTACCCCCAACCGGCACACCGCGTTCGGCATGGGCGCGTCCTACTGCCTGGGCGCCGCGCTGGCCCGGATGGAAACGGACGAGTGTTTCCGCATCCTGCTTGATCGTTTCCCGGACCTGCGCCCGGTCGACGCGACACCGGACTGGCATGCCAGCTCGCCGTTCCAGCATCACCTGAACACGCTGCGGGTCAAGCTGACCGCCCGCCACTGACCCGGCCGCCCACCCTCCGGCCGCCCGTCCGGCGGTTCAGCCCGCCCGGTGGCAGGCGCCGGCGATCCAGCGGTCCCGGTCGGCGGCCTTGTACTGCATCTACCGGGACACCTCGGGGCGCGGCAGGACGAGGAACCGTTCGGCCGCCAACCCCTCGGCCACCACGCCGCGACGTCGTCCGGCTCAAGCGGCTCGCCGGCCGCGGTGACGGCCTTCGCCGCGGCCGACCCAGCCACGAGGCCGGCCACCAACAAGGGGGTACGCACGCCCTGCGGGCACAGCGCGCTGACCCGAAGGCCGACGTCGCCGTAGGCCACCGCCAGCCATTCGGCGTACGCCACCGCGGCGTGCTTCGTCGCGGTGTACGGCGCGTCGTCCGGGGCCACCAGCACGGGCCGGTCGACCCGAGCTGCCGGTCGACGGCGTCGATCAGCGCGACGACCTCGTACTCGACACCGCCACGCCGGTGCGCGTCGCCAGCGCGGGAACGTCCGCCTACCGGTTTTCGACAGCCGCGCCGTCGCGATCCGCGACTCAGACGCCGGCCGCGCCTCAGCGGCGAACCGGCGCGCCATCGCGGCGCCGATCCCGCTGGCGCCGCTGCGGGTGCCGGAAACCGTCCGGACGCCGGTGAGGACGACCGTCAGCCCTGCCGGTGAAAATCGTGTCAACCAGCGCCGGGTATCTGCCGTCCCGATCCCGGAACAGGAGACGGGCCTGGCAGCGTGTCGTGGAGGTCCATGCCGAGATTGCGGACCGCTCGGGTGACCCGGGCAGCGATCAGGTCACGGTGCCAGCGAAGCACGATCCCGGGACGCACCAACAAACCGGAGCCGGCGTAGCACGTCGCGGGGGAGTCGGTGCAGCATCCGCAGCATCGCCAAGGCGCGAGGTACGCCAAGCGTAGGGGCCCGACCAGGCATCCTCGCCCAGTGGTGGCCACCGATACGAGCAGCCTGGACAGGTCGAGGAGCACAAGTTCCCCTCCTTGCCGTCAAACCTGTCATGACCAGGGCGGACGTCACTGCCGGCACCGGCAGGGCGAAGGACTAGCATGTCGGGATGACTGCATTCCGTGTCGCCATATCAACGGATGACGATGAAACTGCCGGTGCGTTTCAACTCCTGATCAGGGTTGAAGCCAGCGGCGGCGTGCACCGGATCGCTGAGATAACGATGCGCAGCAACGGCCCGGCCGGCTTGACCGTCAGCTCGCTGCCTGAGATAGATCTTGAGGCGATCGGGCGGGCACTCATCGGGGGCGCGGGAGCCTCGCGTGCCGGTGGTTCGGCAGTGGGGGCCGGCGCGGGGACTGGAGTCGTTGGGCCCGGCGCGCCCGCTGGCGGTCGGGTTTCGACCCGCAGGCGGTCCGACACTCAGCAGTCGGTAGACGACGCGGCGGATCATGGCCGACTTGCCGCGGTGCAACCCGCAGAGGCGACGCGCCATCAGGGGACGGGGTCGGGCCGCGCCTACCGGCGCATGCCTGACGCGGAAGAGGTCAGGGCCGTGTACGAGGCCGCTGGTACCGTCACCGGCGTCGCCGAACACTACGGGGTTCCGCGGCACACCGCGAAGGGTTGGATAGGCCGGCTGCGGAAGCTGGACGGTGGACCGTCGTAGCAGTCTGCTGCCCATGGTCGAGCCCACCGCATGGAGGAGAGCTTTGATGAGCGAGTACCTCATCACAGTTGAGCAGGTTGGCGGCAGCGGGCAGATAAAGGTCGTTGTGGACCTGGCCTCAGCCGGCCCTGCCGTCCGGGAGATTTCGGTACGGCCTGACCGCGGTGGCTCCACCGTGCCGCAGACGCTGGCCGAGCTGGACTTTCGACAGATTGTCGAGATTGCGTCTCGGCTGTCCGGAGAGGCGGAAACCCCTGGCTCGGTGCCGGACATCGTTGACGGACATGACATGGAACGAGACGAACCCGCGCAGCTGATCGACGGAGGGCGGACGTCGGCGCCTGCGGACAAGGTACCGCCCGGGCGCGTCGGTAAGCACGTCAGCGACATGCCGCCCGACTTCCCCGTCAGGTACTGGAAGATGGGGAGTGCGGCGAGGGTCGCCGAGCACTACTCGGTTCCCCGGCAGATCGCCAACGGCTGGATCAAGGAGCTGCGACGAACCGGTAAGGCGCCGGATCCATGGCGCCAGGGACGGGCGCGCGGGCGGCCACTCTGAGCCAGGCCATGTCGCACGCCTCCCGCACACGGGTTCAGGCCGCTGCGGGCAGAACGTGAGTGCGAATGACCTTGCCGACGTCGGCTTCGAGGCCAAGAACCGTACGAATCCGTTCCAGGCGTTCCCGCACCGGGACGACGCTCGGCACTGGCGGTCCTACACCCGATTGAACGCGGCCCGTCGGCTCCGGCAGCGGCGGTATTGATCGTCTCCACGTGCCGGCGTTCCTCAACGGCGAGTTCTCCGTGCCGCCTGATGACCGGACTCGCAGGCGTGGCAGTCGCCCGGACCGACTGCCACGTGTGGTGCATCGACCCGGCCGACGCCCCCGACTGGTGCGAAGCCTGCTCAGCGAATCTCGGAGCGGGCCCGCGCCGGTGTTCGCTCCGCCGGGTCGCGGCGCGATGGCGGCTCACGTCGGCCACCGCGCTCCTCAAGGTCGCGGTTGCCGAGTCGGCCGATGACGGTACGCGGAAGGTCAAGCCTCGCCGCGAGTGCCCGGAGTGCCGAGGGCCGCACGGGCGCCCTGAGGTCGTCGGAAGCACGCTCAACGTCTCCCTCAGGCACACCGGCGACCGGATGGCGGTTGCGCCCGGCCCGGACCCGGGCATTCCTCCCCTGTTGGGCGCGCAAGGAGCCGGTGCTGAAGGCGACCGGCGGTGGGCTGCTGATCCCGATGTCTAACCTGACAGTCTGGACGCCGCAGGCCCGGCCCGGCTGACCGGCTTCATCGACCGCCCGAACCTCGTCGGGACGGCGCAGCTCGTCGATCTGGATCCCGGACCGGGTTACGTCGGGCGGTCACAGTGCTGTCGGCCCGGTCCTGCGCGGGTCCGCGAACCCGACGACGCGGAGGCGTTTGCCACCACCGGCTTTGTCCGCTGACCCGGACCGGCGGCCAGAGCCGGCCGAACTCGCCGGTGTCGCCGAACGACACGACCAGCCGGGCCGCTTCATCGCGCCCCTTCTTCGTGATTGCGGTCGTTGCGCCGGACGCTTGACAGGATGCGCGGATATTGAGAATCGTGTATGGACGGGTCGTTCCGTTGAAGAAAACTTCTACGGGGAAGGATCATTGATGCCTCGTCCACGTTTGCCCGTTCGGCCGTGGATCGGCGTTGATCGCCGGGCGGCTCATCACGCTGCCTCGATCGCCGCCGCTCAGGCATCGGTTCCTAGGCCCAGCGACTTAGCTCGGTCATGCGAGCTGCATCGTTCACCTCGAAGTGTCTTTCCGGTCAGGTCGGATAGTCGGCTGCGCCAAGGCGGGCCTAGCCTCAGGTAGACGCTTCCTGGGGGAGGTAAGCGGTTCATGTGAACGACTGCGTAGGCAATCGGCGGGTCTGCCGCACCTCATGGATCGCCTCACAAGACAATCTGGGATCACCAGTCTTCTGTAGACGGCGGCCCATAGTGGATTTGCCATGTGAAAGGGCCACCAGCTGCTATGGACGATTCTGGACGGTTTCTGGGACTAGATCGGGCTGCTGTCGCCCGGCGCGCGCAGTGGTGCCGCCCGCTGGGATCGAAATGGTGACACGAGGCCGAGTGGTGCGAGGCGGGAGCCCGGCAAGTCCTGCACGAGGTGCTGCCGGCCGATCCGCATGCTCCGGACATACTCGACTGACTGTAGGCGCTGCTCGACAATTCGTCCGTGTGGGATCAGAAGGACGACCCAGGGTAGGTCGGCAGCGTCGAGACCGGCTCGAAACGTCATGTCATCGTCGAAGGCGCGAGTATCCCGCTCGATGTCAGTCTGACCGTCGAAAACCAGCTCGACGTCTCCAGTTCACGCCGCTAATCAATGTCGTCCCAATAGCACGAGCACTGCGGCGGCTCTGCCGCCTGCCGGATGGGTTCGATTCCGATCGAGGCCATGGCGACGAGATCCACCACGATCAGGGCGTCGCGCACCAGATTTTCGCTCAACTCGCTACAAAGCGCAGCCGATTGGCGCTGATCGAAAATTACGTGTAGGCCAGGTGACTGTGTGAGCGCAGCCGGGGCGTCACCGGCCTGGCTCACTTCCAGGCCGCTGGTTCGTGTTTCCGCAGGGTGAATGAGAATATCTGAGGATGGCGATGTCTGAGACCTTCAGCGATGTCTGAGATCTCCCGAGACCAGGATAGTGCGATTGCCGTTATTGGTGTGTCGTGCCGTCTGCCACGCGCCGCTGGTCCGGCAGCATTCTGGACCCTGTTACGCGATGGACTGGATGCGATCACGTCCACTCCTGCTGATCGGTGGGGCGTCGCTGCGTTCGATCCGGGTAGTCCGGCCCTGGGTGCGGGGTATGGGGGCTTCCTTGACGGGGTTGATCAGTTTGATGCGGGTTTTTTCGGGATTTCGCCGCGGGAGGCTGCTGCTGTTGATCCGCAGCAGCGGTTGGCGCTTGAGTTGGGTTGGGAGGCGCTTGAGGACGCCGGCGTGGTGCCGGAGCGTGTCAGGGGCGCCCGTGTCGGGGTGTTCATCGGTGTGAATAAGGATGACTACGCCACTCTGTCGCGTCGGTACGGGGTGGAGGCGATAACTGAGCACAGTACTACTGGTCTGCAGCGTGGCATGATCGCTAACCGGGTGTCGTATGCGTTCGGGTTGACGGGGCCGAGCATCACGGTCGATACCGCTCAGTCGTCGTCGCTTGTCGCTGTTCATCTGGCGTGTGAGAGTCTGCGTCGCGGCGAGTGTTCCAGCGCGATTGTCGGCGGGGTTCTTCTGAATCTCAGCGCGGAGGCTGCTGTTGAGTTGTCGAGGTTCGGGGCGTTGTCGCCGGATGGCCGCTGTTTCACGTTTGATGCGCGGGCCAACGGGTTCGTGCGCGGTGAGGGTGGCGGGGTCGTTGTCCTGAAGCCGTTGCGGCAGGCGTTGGCCGATGGTGACCACGTGTATTGCGTGATTCGCGGCAGTGCTGTCAACCACGATGGGGTGAGCGAGGGTCTGACGGTTCCTAGTGCCTCCGCGCAGGAGGAGGTCATTCGGTTCGCGCATGAACGCGCAGGCGTACGGGCGGCGGATGTTCAGTATGTCGAGCTGCACGGCACCGGCACGAGGGTTGGTGACCCGATCGAGGCGGCCGCGTTGGGTGCGGCCGTTGGCAGGCCCCGCCGTGCGCACGGTCCACTGTGGGTGGGCTCGGTCAAGACGAACATCGGCCATCTTGAGGGTGCTGCGGGTATCGCCGGACTCCTCAAGGTGATCTTGGCGATTCGTCATCGTCAGATTCCGGCCAGCTTGAACTTCCGGCAGGCGAGTCCGGGGGTTCGGCTGGAGGAACAGAACCTGCACGTGCAGACGCAGACCGCGGGATGGCCGGACCCTGGCCGGCTGCTGGTCGCGGGCGTCAGTTCGTTCGGCATGGGCGGCGCCAACTGCCACGTCGTCATCAGCGAGGTCGCCGACGGTGAGGCTGGGCAAAGCGTCACGCTCGACGGACCGGTGGGGTCGGCGCCGTTGGCACTGCCGCTGTCGGCGAGAACGGCCCGTGCGTTGGGTGAGCAGGCGGTCAGGTTACGGGCGTTCGTGACCGAGCAGCCGGAGATCCCGGTCCGGGATGTGGCCTGGACTCTGGCCACCGCCCGGTCGGTGTTCGCGCACCGGGCGGTGGTGGTGGCCGCGGATGTGGACGGCCTCCTGACCGGGTTGCAGGACCTGGCCGGCTTGCAGGACCCGGCTGGGTTGCGGGATGTGGATGTTTCGTCTGCGGTGGTGCGTGGTGTGGCGGCGGGTGTGGGTGGGTCGGGTGCGGTGTTTGTGTTTCCGGGGC